>DASVYZ010000751.1:0-19483 GCA_036391935.1 Burkholderiaceae bacterium
CGTCCGGGGCTGTCAAGACTGCCCCGATTACGCTCAATACCGCATATTCCGACCTGGTTGCGGTCATGAAAGAATGTACCAGTGCCGCTTGCACCAGCTTTACCTCGACCCCGGCCGCCTGCTCCGCGGATTCATTCTCCGTTCGTCCGACTGCGGTTTCCGCAACGTCCAGCGTGACCAATGCCACCGCCAGCGGTTCCCCCGCAGTCGCGGCGGGCAATCCGTTTACGCTGACGGCAACCGTCACCGGTGTGGGCGGGCAACCCAGCGGTTACAACGGCACCTTGCGCATCAACACTGCGGGTATGACTGCGAGCATCGATTCGGCGAGCGAGGCGTCGCCGTGGACGCCAGCCCGCGGTGCGCTTGCGGCGTATTCGAATTCCACCACCTCGTTTCCTGCCGCGACGCCCGATTCGCCGGCAGTGGGCCAAGCCATTTCCTCCGGGCAATTTACTTACGGCGAGGTAGGCAGTTTCAGCTTGCCCGCCTATGCGATCTACGACGGCGTAACGACGAGCGTCGATTGCCCCGGAGGGGACGCATTATGCGATCCCATACGCAAGGCCTTGACCTGGACCGCCGTGGACAGCATCAGCACCAAGGGAGACTGCAACGCCGACAGTTTTTCCAATACGATCGATTCGTCGGGAAAATACGGCTGCAACTTCGGCTATGGCAGCGCCATTTCCAACATCGGCCGGTTCACGCCGCACCACTATCTGTTGGCTGCCTCGACCATTACGCCGCGCAGCGACATCTCCTGTACCTCGACCCTGACGCCGTTTTCCTACATGAGCGAGCCGTTCGGCATTTCCTTCAGCCTGGAGGCGGTGAATGCGAGCGGCGGCATCACGCAGAACTACCAGGGGAACTACGTCAAGTTCAATTCGATGTCGAGTACTGCCCCCTGGACGGCGGCAACGCCCGGCACAACCGGCACCATGGGCTTGGCCATGGCGGCCAGCAACTATACTCCGGTCGGCGGCAGCTCGGCTTGCTCGGTGTTTTTCAGCTCCACCGGTGTGACCTCGTATAGCTGTCCCAGCGGCACGCCTCCCGCATCGACCACCAATGCAGGCGGCGTATCGCGCGTGGCCGTATCGACCACGCCGGCCTTGCCCACCATGCTCTGGGGGTCGTCGGGGTCGAGCGGAGCGCACGGCACGCCTGGTGTCGGCCAGTTCACGGCAAACGTCGAGCTGCTGCGCACCAGCGCCGGACCGGACGGCCCCTTCAACACCCTGGGGGTGGGCATCGATGCGATCGACACCGATAATATTGCAACAGCCGGGACCACTTCAGCTACAGGTTTCAATCTGGTCACCAATAACGGGCCGCTCAGCCCGACCCCGGATCGCGTATCGCTTGGGAACACCGCAACCAAGTTCGGCCGGCTCAAGATACAAAATGCCTACGGCTCGGCGCTGGTGCCTTTGCCGGTTCCGGTCCAAGTGCAATACTGGAACGGCAGCATGTTCCTCACCAATGCCCAGACGGCGACGAACACCACCTACGACAGTTGCACACCCATCAGCGGCGCCAGCATGCAACTGAGCTTTCAGGGCAATCTGGCCGCCTGCAATACGTATGTCCCCACCACGACTACGGTGAATAATGGTTCCGCCCTCATCATCTTGCCGGCGCCGACCGGCCATCAGACTGGCACCATGACGATGACAGACCTGCTGACGGCGCCGTCGTCCGGTGTTGCGTGCAACGGTTCCAACACGTCGAGCGCCGCCACTTACGTCAATGCTCCGTATTTGCAGGGCAATTGGGGCTCGAGTCCAAGCAATTACAGTGTCAATCCCAATGCGCGAGCAACCTTTGGTATCTATTCGGGAAGCCCGGCCGTGATTTATACGCGGGAATCGTATTGATTGATGTCTTGCCATCGCCGCACCGGGCAGCCGGTGAGTACCAAGTGCGCGCAGCGTTGCAGAAAAGCGATTGACAACAAGGACTTATTCACTTAATTTCAGGCAACTTCTCAATAAATACTTGATCGGTAAGGGAATTGTTTCGGGGCTAACCCCGCAATGTAAATTCCGGGCGTCCGTACACAGGCATGGGTCTATTCAAGAAAGACAAAAAGCTCGCAGGTTGGCTGTCTATCGTCCCCGGCGACGAAGGGACCCGGGCCGCGCACATCAACCGTCCAGAGGGAGCGGCCCCTGTCGTGGAATGGGTGGCCAGCTTCCCGCTGATCAAGGCCGCCGGCGACAAGCCGCTTGAGCGTTTGGCCAAAGAGGCGCAAGCCAACCGCTATGTCTGCACCACCTTGCTGGCACACGATGAATATCAATTGCTGTCGATCGAGGCGCCGGCCGTACCCGCCGAGGAATTGAAGACGGCGGTGCGCTGGCGCTTGAAAGACATGCTCGATTTCCACGTCGACGATGCGACGATCGACGTGTTCGACGTGCCGCTCGACAAGGATGCCCCGGTACGCACACGCTCGATGTACGCCGTGGCTGCGCGCAACCAGGTCATTCAGCGGCGCCAGGAGATGTTCGACAAGGCGAAGATCGAATTGAAGGTAATCGATATTCCCGATCTGGCCCAGCGCAATATCTCCGCCTTGCTTGAGCCGCCGGGGCGCGGTCTTGCCATGCTGTCGTTCGACGAGCATGGCGGCTTGTTGACGGTAACCTACAAGGCAGAACTCTACCTTGCGCGCCGCCTCGATGTGACGCTGCCGCAATTGACGGCCGCTTCGGGCGATCAAAAGTCTGCCTTGTATGACAAGATCACCCTTGAGCTGCAACGCTCGCTCGATCACTTCGACCGGCAATACCATTTCATCACGGTGGCCAAGCTGATGCTGGCACCGATGGGCGAGGAAAATGCGGCACTGCAGGCCAGCCTGAAAGAAAATCTCTATACGCCGGTCGATTCCTTCGATCTCGACGGCGTGCTCGATCTGTCCAAGGTGCCTGAACTGAAGGCCCCTGCCATGCAGCAGCATTACTTCTTCACCCTGGGTGCGGCCTTGCGCCACGAGGAGGTGGCGCTGTGAGCCAGCAGATCAACCTATTCAATCCGCTTTTCCTGAAGCAGAAGAAGATATTTTCCGCCTTGACCATGGCGCAGGCGCTGGGGGTGGTCCTTCTGGCATGCGTTCTGGTTTCGCTCGCGGTCGGCTGGCAGGTGCGAATCCGCGAAAAGCAGGCGGCCGACTCGGCGGAACGCCTGAAAAAAGTCCAGGCCGCACTGGATAGCGCGACCTCGCACTATACCCCCCGGGCCCCCGATCCGACGCTGGTGGCCCAACTGGACAAGGCGCAAGCCGACGTGCAATCGCTGGAGCAAGTGGAAGCTGCCTTGAACGGCGGCGGGTTCGGCGACACCAGGGGCTATTCGGTTTATTTCCGCTCGTTTGCGCGACAGATCGTCGATGGCTTGTGGCTGACCGGGATCGACATCGATGGAGCCGGCCGGCAAATCGATTTGCGCGGGCGCGCCTTGCATGCGGAACTGGTGCCGGAATATCTACAGCGGCTGGGACGCGAGCCGGAGATGAAGTCGAAGACGTTCGCCACGCTCCGGATGGACGCGCCCAAGGCCGACGCAAAATCGGATTCGAGGGTGGAGAAGCCGGATGCGGATGCCAAGCCCAAGGCGGTCGTGCCTTACATCGAGTTCGATCTCGAGTCGCTTGAGAATGAAAAGATGGACAGCGGGGGGAAGGCCAAATGAAGCAACTCTGGCTGCGTTATTCAGGCAGAATCAATGCCCTCGGTCTGCGCGAACGCGTCGCGGTATTTATCATGCTTGTGGTGGTGCTGGTGGGCCTGTTCGACATGCTGGTGCTCGAGCCGCAGTTTGCGCACGAGAAGGAATTGTCGCAACAGGTCGCGAACGACCAGCAGCAATCGACGAAAGTCGAGGCGCAGATCGATGCCCTGGTGGCCGCCTACGCGAACGACCCGGACGTGACGAAGCGCAAGCAACTGGAAGCCCTGTTGCAAAAATCTAACCATATGCGCACCCAGCTTCAGGATATGCAAAAGGGGCTGATTGCGCCTGATAAAATGGCGCCATTGCTGCAAGATATCCTGCGACGGAATGGCAAGCTGCACCTGGTTTCGCTGCATACGCTTCCCGTATCCGATCTGCTGGAACCGGAAAAGAAGGGCGACAACAGGGGGCAGGGGCAAGGGGCCGCAGCCGACGCGCAGAAGAAGCTTGACGCGAAGGCCGATAGCAAGGCATTGCCTGCCGGCAGCAATCTGGTTTACAAGCATGGCGTCGAGATGGTGGTCGAAGGCAGCTATCTCGATTTGCTCGACTACATGCAGGCGTTGGAAGCCATGCCTTGGCAATTATTCTGGAGCAAGGCTCAGCTCGGCGCCGACGATTCGGGAAAGCTGACGCTGACCTTGACACTCTATACGCTGAGCCTGGACAAGAATTGGTTGGCAATCTGATGGGAAAGCTGACGATATGCGTTGCGCTGGCTGCCGCGATTTCCCGGCTTGCCGTCGCACAGACCGAAAACCTGCCCGATCCGACCAAGCCGCCGGCAGCGTTTATGCATGGGGAAGCGGCGCCGGCGGGACCGGTCTTGCAATCCATCCTGATTGCGCCTACGCACCGCCTTGCCGTCATCAGCGGCAAGACCGTGTATTTGGGCGATAGCGTCGAGGGAGCGAAGGTGGTCTCGATCGCGGAGAACGAAGTGATATTGCAGAGCGGGAAGGGCAGGCAGGTGTTGCGGCTTTATCCTTCCCTGCGCAAGCCGGCAACAGACGGCGCATCGGGCGCCGGGCCCAATGGTTCGGGACAACAAAAGTAAGGGAAAGCGTGCGTAAATTTATCCTGCTCACCACGGCGCTGGGTTTTGCGGCATTGTTGGCGGCATGTCAGACGCCGACGGCCAAACATGGCACGTACGACGATATCAATGCCGCCTTGAATCAGGCTGTGGCCAAGCCTGCCACGCCCGATGCCGCCGCCGCGGCCTTGCTTCCTCCCCTGGCAATTACCGCTCCGCCCGCCAAGCCGCAACTCGAAGAGCGTTTCTCGGTCAGCTTCAACAATGTGCCGGCGCCGCAATTCTTCAACGCCATCGTCTCGGGCACGCGCTACAACATGCTGGTCCATCCCGAAGTGGGCGGCACGATTTCGGCCAACCTGAAAAACGTGACCCTGTTCGAGGCGCTCGACGCAATCCGCGACCTGTACGGCTACGACTACACGGTCGAAGGCAATCGCATCACGATCAAACCGTTGACCATGCAAACCCGCGTGTTCCAGGTCAACTACCTGACCGGGTCGCGCAAAGGCACGTCCGATACGCGGGTGACGTCGAATTCCGCCTTGACGCTGGCCAACAATAACAACAACGGATCTCCCGGCGGCACCGGCAACACCTCGCAAATGAGCGGTTCGAACAATAACGCCGGTTTGCTCAACAATCAGAACAGCGGCAACAACAGCGGCCTTCCCGGTTCTTCGTTCATCGACAGCGCCAAGGTGAGCACGGCTTACACCGCGGATTTCTGGGCCGACTTGAAGACCGCTCTTGAAGCCATCGTCGGCAAGCAGGATGGCCGCAGCGTGGTAATCAGCCCGCAATCGGGTGTCGTGGTGGTGCGTGCCATGCCCGACGAACTGCGCAATGTGGCGGCTTATCTGCGTGCTTCGCAGCTTTCAGTCGATCGCCAGGTGATCCTGGAGGCCAAGATCCTCGAAGTGCAGTTGAACAGCAACTACCAGACCGGCATCAACTGGGCTTCGCTGGCTACTTATCGCGGCGGCGTTACCCAGACTTCGGCGGGCTTCGGCCAGCCGGGCTCGATATTGACCAACCAGCCCGGTGCCTCCCTGGCAAGCACCGTCGGCAATGCGGCGCTTCAGACCTTGACAGGGACTTCATTCCTGCCGGCCACCACCAACCCGGGTTCGATTTTCGGCCTGGCGTTGCAGACCTCCAATTTCGCTGCGCTGATTTCCTTCCTGGAATCGCAAGGTTCGGTGCACGTGCTGTCCAATCCGCGTATCGCTACCTTGAACAACCAGAAGGCCGTGCTCAAGGTAGGCAGCGACGATTTCTTCGTTACCGGCGTCACCACCACCACGACCACGAGCGCAGTCTCGAACAACACTTCGCCGACGGTCACGCTCGAACCCTTTTTCTCGGGCGTGGTGCTCGACGTGACGCCGCAGATCGATGCCGAGGGCAACATCATCCTGCACGTGCATCCGTCGGTGACCAAGGTCACTTCCGTGACGCAGACCATCAACCTGGGCCAAGCCGGTACCCTGGTCCTGCCGTTGGCTTCAAGTTCGACGCAGGAGACCGACAGTATCGTGCGCGGCCTGGACGGTCATATCGTCGCCATCGGCGGCTTGATGCGCCAGACTACCACGGCGGGCAAGTCCGACGTGCCGGGTGCAAGCGACGTGCCGCTTTTGGGGGCACTGTTCCGCAACACCGACCAGACCACGGCCAAGAGCGAGCTCGTGATCCTGATCAAGCCGACCATCGTCAAGGATTCCGCTTCCTGGGAACAGAATATTCTCGACAGCGAGCGCCACGTGCAGGAACTTGACCCGCGCAACGTCAGGCCGCTGTACTAGGAAGCGAGCGGGAGTGCAGGCATGTACAAGTCGCATTTCGGACTGAAGGAACTGCCCTTCGGCATTACGCCCGATACCAGCTACTTTTTTCAATGCCCCAGTTCGCAGGAAGCCTTGAATACGCTGCTCATCGCGGTGCGCAATGGCGAGGGCTTCATCAAGATCACCGGGGAAGTCGGAACCGGGAAGACGCTGTTGTGCCGCAAGTTCATGGCCACGCTCGACCAGAACTTCGTCACCGCCTACGTGCCGAATCCCCAGCTCGAACCGCGCACCCTTCTGATGGCGCTGGCCGAGGAACTCGGGGTGCAGTTGGACAAGGATGTCGACCAGCATCATCTGCAGAAGTCGATCAATCATCGCTTGCTGGTTCTTGCGCGCGAGAACCAGCGGGTCGTGGTCTGTATCGACGAGGCGCAGGCCATTCCGCTGGAAAGCCTGGAAGCGCTGCGCTTGCTGACCAACCTCGAAACCGAAAAGCGCAAGCTGTTGCAGATCGTCCTGTTCGGCCAGCCCGAGCTGGACCGCAACCTGCAGAACGTGGCGATACGCCAGTTGGCGCAACGTATCAGCTTTCACTATAACCTGACGCCGCTGACACGCGACGATCTCGACTTTTACCTGTCGCACCGCCTGAGCGTGGCCGGCTATTCAGGCGCCCGGCTGTTTTCGCGCGGCGCGGTGCGTTCTCTCGCGGCCTGCAGCGGCGGGGTGCCGCGCCTGGTCAATATTCTGGCGCACAAGTCCTTGATGCTCGCCTACGGCGAGGGCAAGCGCGAGGTCACGAAGCGCCATGTGAAGGCGGCGGGGCGCGATACCATCGCCGCGAGAAGCATCTGGCGGTTTTGGTGGTGGCTGCCGATAGCGACATTTTTGGCCGGCAGCGGCGCAGTGTGGGCCTATTTCCGATGAGTCTGATCAATCAAATGCTTCAGGACCTGGAGCAACGTAGTGCAGGCGGAATCCATTCCGTTCCCAGCGGTATCCACGGTCAGATTCGCGCGGTGCCGGCGCGCCGGCGTATCCACCCGGCCTGGTGGATGCTGTTGCCTGTACCGTTCCTGGCAGGCGCGGCGTTCTGGTATTGGATGCGACCGGCGCTCCCCACGCGACCGCCACGGGCGACACAGGGCGCGCAAGCTGTGCAGCAGATACAGCAGGTGCAGCAGGTGCAACCTGCGTCGAACCTGTCGCTCAAGATTGCATCGCAACTGGACTCCTTGCCGCCCGATACCGCGCCGGCAACGGCGCCCGAGCCGAAGCCCTACTTGAGCCCGACGCCTGTGACGCCGCGCGAGGACGATAGAGCGGCTGACAAAGCGGCCGAAAAAGCGGCTGAACCAAAGGCGGCGGAGCCGCCCAAGGTGCAACAAATGATGCCGGCGAAGACCGACGACGCCAGGCCCGTCGAAGTCACCAAGCACGTCAGCGAATTGACGCCGCAACAGCATGCCGAGAACGAATATCGCGAAGCCGCCGTGCTGATCCAGGCGGGCAAGCAGACTGAGGCGATCGCGATGTTGCAGCAGGCGTTGAAGCTCGACGCGCGCCATGCCGGCGTGCGCGAAGCACTGATCGGCTTGCTATTGCAGGCCAGGCGGAGCGACGACGCGCTGAAGGTGGCGCAGGACGGCTTGGCGCTCGACCCGGCGCAACCTGGCCTGACCATGATCCTGGCGCGCGTGCAGCTGGACCAGGGCGATTTGCATGCGGCATTGGCGACGATGGAACATGGCATGCCTTACGCGGGCAGCAATGCCGAATACCATGCTTTTGCGGCGGCGCTGATGATTCGCGACAGGCGCAACAAGGAAGCGGTCCAGCAATACACGGCCGCCCTGACGGTGCAGCCGCAAAATGGCGTGTGGTGGATGGGGCTGGGCATGGCCCTCCAATCGGAAAACCACTTGCCCGAGGCACGCGAGGCCTTTTTGCGGGCCGACCGCAGCGACACCCTTGCGCCGGAATTGAAGGCCTTCGTCGAACAGAGGCTGGCTCAATTGCCCAAGCCCTGAGTCCGGCTATGGGTCAAGCCCGGGCCAGCCTTTCCAATGCCGTGTGCAGGGTTTCTTCCTTCTTGGCAAAGCAAAAGCGCACAATGCCGCTATCCTTCGGTTCGCGATAGAAAGCCGATACCGGAATCGCCGCGACGCCGATTTCCCTGGTCAGCCACGCCGCGAAATCGGCTTCGCCGTCACCGGAAATGGCGCTGTAATCGACGCACTGGAAATAGCTGCCGGTGCTCGGCAAAAGCTTGAAGCGAGTGCCGGCCAGGCCGGCACGGAACAAGTCGCGCTTTTGCTGGTAAAACGCGGCCAGTTCGCGGTAATGACGCGGCTCGGCCATGTAAGCGGCGATACCATGCTGCATCGGCGTGTTGACCGTAAAGACATTGAACTGGTGCACCTTGCGGAATTCGGCAGTCAGCGCGGCCGGCGCGGCGACATAGCCGACTTTCCATCCCGTGACGTGGTAGGTCTTGCCGAAACTCGA
This sequence comes from Burkholderiaceae bacterium, assembly GCA_036391935.1. GTDB lineage: Bacteria > Pseudomonadota > Gammaproteobacteria > Burkholderiales > Burkholderiaceae_D > PKWO01. Next base: position 9,082 of record DASVYZ010000751.1, read on the forward strand.
TACGACAAAGCTGCGCGCGGCCAGTTCCGCATGGCGTGCCACCGATTCATGCGGCAGGCCGTCGTAGACCATGTGCTCATAGACTTCATCCGACAGGATCAGGATGTCGGTGCCGCGCACCAGTTCCGCCAGTTTCGCCATGTCCCTTGCCTCGAACACGGTGGCGGTCGGATTGTGCGGCGTGTTGATCATGATGAGCCGCGTCTTCGATGTGATCGCCGCGGCAACCTTGTCCCAGTCGACGGCGTATCCGTTTCTGCCTAACTGCATGGGGACGCATACCGCAACACCGCCTGCAAGCTGGATCGCCGGCAGATAGCTGTCGAAGGCCGGCTCGATGACGATGACTTCGTCGCCCGCATGAACCGAGCACAGGATGGTTGTGAGCAAGGCTTGCGTGGCCCCTGCAGTGACGGTGATTTCGCTGTCGGCGTGGTAGCGCCGGCCGTAGAGCGAAAAAATCTTGTCCGATACGGCGTTGCGCAAAGGGGCCGCACCGCTCATCGGCGGGTATTGATTGAACCCTTCATTCATGGCCGTGTTGACCATGCCGGTGAGCGTAGGATCGCAGCCGAAATCGGGGAAGCCCTGACCCAGGTTGACGGCCTTGTGTTCCGCCGCGAGGTTCGACATGACGGTAAAAATGGTGGTGCCGACCTGGGGCAACTTGGAGGCGATGCGCGGACCGCCGGCAACGGTGTGGTTCATGAAACGATCGATGTCGAAGTCACAGGAGCCGTTATGCTACCAGAGGGGAGCACGGCACTCTGATGCCATGCTTCCGGCGACTGGATGGCAAACAGGCCCATTTTGGCATTTCGCCGCGCCAGCTTGAGCACGGCCTTGTCCTTGCTGATCAAGACGTCGGCTTTTTCGTCGAAAGCCAGCTCGAGGAATTTCTGGTCGTCGCCGTCGCTGCATTTCGGCAGGAGAGGGCGCGGCGGGGCGATCTCCGGCTTGTCCTTGCAGCCAATCAGCGCATCGAAACGGGCCGCGCAGGTCGCCTGCGCCGCGCCGTTCAGTTTGAGTTTGGGATAGTTCAACACCGCCAGCCATTCAGCGCGGCAATCGCTGCGCGTGATGACGCATACGGAACCGTTTTCGATGGCTTCCAGCAGCGCGTTCCAGCGCGGATCGCGAAAAACGAATAAATCGAGGCAGACGTTGGTATCGAGGACTAGCTTGGGTGGGATCGAACTCATGCAAAGCTTGAAAAAATTCTTTACGGAAACTTGCGGAACCATGTCCCAATTGCAATGTCTGAGCAATAAGGCGACAACTTCTGCTATAAGATAACACGCCGCAACAAGCCTCCATTCAATTCATAAGGTAAAACCATGAGGAACAAGAGTCTCATCGCATTGGCCGCGCTCCTGTTGACCTGCTCGCTGGCTTACGCCCAGGAACAAGAGTCGTCTTCGTCCGGCGTCGGTGAAAAGATCAAGGAAGCGGCACACGACACGGGTGAAGGCATCAAGCATGGTGCCCAAGCCGTGGGCCAAGGCGCCAAGACGGTGACGCGCGAAATCGGTCACGGCACGCGCGACGCCGTGCACGCGGTAGGGTCGGGGGCCAAGGAAGTCACAAAAGACATCGGCCATGGCGCCAGGACCGTAACGCGCGATATCGGCCATGGCACACGCGATGCCGTCCATGCGGTGGGCAATGAATTCAAGGGCGGCAGCAATGGCAAGAGGAGCGGCTCATCCACGTCGTCACATGCCAAGTCGTCGGCTTCGCACGAACAGCCGTCGGCGAATCCGGCACCGGCAGCCGCTGCAACTCCGGCGCCATCTGGCGATCACTGAGCCCGAGAAAAGCGCTCGAGTATTTCATCAACCCTGGGATTGTTGTTGATAAAGCGATACCCGGAGCGTCTTGCCTTGGTTCCATCGGAGAGATTGACTACGACGCTGTAGCGTACTTCCAGATCGCATTCGACGACATCGCCGTCAAAGTCGATTTCGCAACCCGACAAGATTGTTCCCGGCTCAAGCAAGATCGAGTCGTCGTAAATCATCGTACCCAGCCCGCTGCGGCTGATGTCGGTCACTGTGCACTCGAACGACAGAAAACCGCGCGTGTCGGCCAGGCAGCGTAGCGGCACGAAAGGTGCAATCGCCGTACGCTCCTCCGAGCGGCGTTGAATGGCGGCCATCGTATCCGGAAACGCGAAACTTATGCAGGGAGTGTCCTCGAGCAGGAATTCGACCGGACGCAGCACGATAAACTCGAAGCGATGTTGACCTTGCGAGGCGAAAAACGTCACGGAGCGAGCCGTCAGGATCGCCGCGTCCATGGCGGAATCGCCGCTGAATTCGACAAAAAAATAGCCCCGCTCCGGGTCAACCAGGCGTACCAGCGAGGTAAAGGGTAAATGGCCTTTGGTGAGCGACGCCGAAACCGGCACCTTGCGCCGGCAAAATTCCGCCAGTATCCGGGCGATTTCAGCTTGCGAGCGCAATAATGCGAGCGTATCAGGCCTGCCATGCTGTTCGTGCTTGGTTGTCTCGTTATTGTTCGGTTCGCTCATGATTGCCCGGGGCTGGGGAGTGTAACAGGGACGGGAAATGCTTGTTTGCCGGTTTTTTCATTCAGAATCACCGCGATCGTTCCAATCGCAATGCACGTTTTTACCACCTGCCTCGAATCGCGCGGTTGCCGTGTCGGGAACCGGTTGGGCCGCAGGCATGGCGCCCATCAGTGCACGAATTTCTTCCACGCTCAGTCGCGCAGCGTCATGAATCTGGATGATCAGCCATGGCGTGATCGGCACCTTCCGGTGCCGCACCTTCGACAGGATCGGCGGTGCCACACCGAGTGCGCGCGACAATGCGGCATCGGAATTGATACGGAGCTTGCTCTGAACCGCGTCCAGTAAGCGATCCGGGTTGTAGCCCGGGGTGGACAGCAACGCCGAAGACGCTTTCATACTTCCTCCTTTGGATCTGAATCGATCGGTAGCGCAAGCGCATTTGGGGACTATGGCAAGCTCGCTCGGCTTTGGATGGTTTCTTATTGCCAATTTAGGATATATTGACTATGATGTCAATCAAGACTTTATTGACAGTTTGCGTAAAGACAATGTCACCTGAAACGCTTTCCGATCCCTTGACCACAGGAGAGGCTGCCAAAGTCTGCGGCGTGCATTTGCGCACAGTGCTGCGCTGGATTGAGCGGGGCTGGCTGCGCGCTTACCAACTGCCGGGGCGTGGCGACCATCGCGTGACGGTAGAGGAATTGCGCCGCTTTATGCTTGAGCACCGCATTCCCGATCACACGCGGCCGGTGGCGGCGCCTCGCCGTGCGCTGATTGTCGACGACGAACCGGCCATGGCTCACGCCATCGAGCGCGTGCTGAAGCGGTCGGGCTTTTCGACTGCGGTTGCGTCCAATGGCTTTGAGGCCGGCGCGACGCTTTACAGTTTCCGCCCCGCCATCATGACGCTCGATCTCAAGATGCCAGGCATGGACGGCTTGGCGGTATTGCGATTCCTCCAACAAGCAGAGCTGCCAGCACCACTGAAGACCTTGGTGGTGACGGCCGATAGCGACGAGCGAATGGAAGAGGCGCGTGCGCTTGGAGCCGACGCGGTGTTGAGCAAACCTGTGGCGAACCAGGAATTGCTCGCTACAGTCGAACGTCTGTGTCCCGCGGTAGCCCCAACAGGCTCTTAGTCCGCGATCATCCAGTCCTCGACGCCGTTCGCCACGATGTCGCAGAGCGCGTCGACGATTTCCGGGTCGAATTGCGTGCCGCGCCGTTCGCGAATGTAGCTCATCATTTCCTCGAACGGCCACGGCTCCTTGTAGGGACGCCGATGCAACAGGGCATCGAAAACATCGACCACGGCGACAATGCGGGCTGCCAGAGGAATGTCGACGCCTTTCAATCCGCGCGGGTAGCCATTGCCGTCATAGTGCTCATGGTGTGAACCGGCAATTTCTGCGCCATAAGTCAGGTAACTCATTCCGTCGACCATGCCGGCCGCGTGTTGCAGGATGGTTTGGCCCACGCTGGCATGGTTTTGCATGACGACGCGCTCTTCATCCGTATGCTTGCCGGGCTTCAGCAAAATATGGTCGGGCGTCGATACCTTGCCCACGTCGTGCAGGATGCTGGCGACGCCCACCATGTCGATCAATTCCGGCGTCAATTCATCCGTATAGGAGCCGCGCTCGACCAGCTTGCGTGCGATGGCGTCGGTCAGCATCTGCACGCGGCGCACATGCCCGCCCGTGCCTTCATCGCGGAATTCGGCGAGGTCGGCCAAGGCGACGACGGTGGCCTCCTGCGCTTTGCGCAACTGGCCGAACAGGTAAAGGTTGTCGAAGGCGGACGCGATGCGCGAACAAAATACTTCGAGCAATTCGCGCTGGATGCCGGCCAGAGGCCACGGCGGCGTGACGGAAATCGTGAATTCATGCCCCTGCTGGGTATGAATGAAGAGCACGTCCACCGGATGTTCGTACTGGCTGCATTTTTCGCGGAATGCCTTGGCAATGGCGCCGGCCAGCGCATGGTCCGCAGGCAGGAATTCGGACTCGGCGAGCGACGCGTAGGTGCCGGTGGCCGCGATCACGGTCGGGCCGGGCAAATCTCCCCGCACGTCGCCCCTGACCACGCATAGAACGCCATCCGCGCCCACGTCGAGGATGGCGCTGATCTGGTTCAATACGCCCGAGGCGAATTCGCGCAGCGAATGGACCTGGTACAGATTGGTCGCGCCTTCGAGTATCCTCGACAGCCCGATGCGGCTGCGCTCTATCATCAACAGGCTTTCGTAGGCACGCATCGAGGCGATGACCGTGGTGAAGAGCTTTTGCGTGGTCAGCTCGGTTTTGGCCTTGTAGTCGTTGATGTCGTAGTCGATGATGACTTGCTGCTCGGGCGCCTGACCCGGCTGGCCCGTGCGCAGCACGATGCGCACCAAGTGGTTGTTCAGTTCTTCGCGGATGCGGCCGACCAGTTTCAGCCCGGCGTCTTCGGTCTCCATGACCACGTCGAGCAGCACGAGCGCGATGTCGGTGTGTTCCTTGAGTATATCGAAGGCTTCGCTGCCGCTATAGGCGCTGATCAATTCGAGCGGACGGCCCCGGAAACTGACGTTGCGCAGGGCCAGGCGCGTGACGGAATGCACGTCGGCTTCGTCGTCCACGATGAGAATTTTCATCGGCCGGTCGTCGGGGCCGGCGGACTTCTTCGGCGCTTCGGCGACGTCGTCGATCAGCCAATCCTCCGATGCGGCAGACCCGTTATCTTGCTCGCTCATGCATGCTCCTGTTCGACGTTGGTGACAACTGCTGCGACACGGGGCACCCGCATCTGGAACGTGGTTCCTTTGCCCGGAACGCTTTCCACGCTGATTGTGCCGCCAAATCTTTTTGCGATCAAATTGAATACGATGTTCAAGCCCAGGCCGGTTCCGCCGCGACCTCGCTGCGTGGTGAAGAAGGGATCGAAAATCTTTTCCAGGTGTTCCGGGGCGATTCCCTTGCCGTCGTCGCTGAAGCTCAGGTCGATATGATCGCCCGAATGCGCCGCAACGATATGGATGCATCCGGCGCTGCCTTGATCGTAGGCGTGCATCAATGCGTTCAGGGTCAGGTTGGTCAGCACCTGGGCGAAGGCGCCGGGATAGCTGTCGAGTTCGATCTCCGCCGGACATGCCACGACGACGTTGATATGCGTATGCTTGAGCCGCGGGTGCAGGCTCATGATGACTTCGTCGATGTATTCCTTGAGGTGGAACGGCCGGCGCATTTCATTGGTCTGGTCGACCGCTATTTGCTTGAAGCTCTGGATCAATTGCGCTGCGCGGTCGGTATTGGCCATGATCAGTCGCGCGCCTTCCGAGGCGGTGTCGACATAGGCAAGGATGTCGGATTTCTTGATGCTGCCGGCATCGAGCGCCTGTTTGAGACGGTGGGTTTCTTCCTGCAGCACGGAAGCGCTGGTCAGGCTGATGCCGACCGGGGTGTTGATCTCGTGCGCAATGCCGGCTACCAGCGCGCCGAGCGAAGCGAGCCGTTCGCTCTGCACCAGCGAATCCTGCGCCTGGCGCAACTCCTGCAGGGCGCGTGCGGCCTGTGCCGAAGCCAGCTTCGCCGCTTCCTCGGCCTGGCGTGTCTGTTCGATGATGGCGCGCAGGCGGCGCAGGATATGGTTGAAGCCGCGCGCCAGATCGCCGATCTCGTCCCGGTTTCCTTCCGGCAGTTCCTCGACCTTCTCGGTTTCGCGCGTGGCCAGTTCGAACAGGCCAGCGTGCAATTGCTTGAGCGGCTTGAAGATCAGACGCAGGCTGTAGGTCAGGGCCAGCACCAGGATCAAGTCCAGCACCACGATCTCGATGGCTTTGCGTGTCAATTCGGCGGACAGCGCTTGCGCAATCTGATCGCGGCTGAAATTGATTACCACGCGGCCTACGGCCACGGGTTTCTCCGCCTCGACTTCCGGGTCGATGCCGCGAAAGGTGAGCATGGCTTCAGTCGACGGTCCTTCGATCGCCGCGCTTGGGCCGGCGATGACGATCTGGCCGGACTGGCCGCGCATCTTCCCGGAGAACAGGCCGTCGGTCGTGGTATCGTAGACCCGGATCGCCAGGACTTCGGGCACCAGCATCTCGGCTTCCAGCAGGCTGCCGACCTTGGGCTTGTCGAGGTTCCACAAGGCGGCCGGCAGGCTGATCTGCAGGCGCGTGACGACCCCCTTGCGCAATTGCGCATCGCGCTGCTCGAGTTCTTCGCGCAGCTTGTATTGGGAATAGGTGCCGGACAAGGCAAGTACGGCTGTGACGATCACGACGAACATGACCACCATGCGCACATGGATGCTTTGCAAGGACTTGGCTTTTGCGTCGCTCTCGGCCGGCATTGTCAGGGGGGCTGTGGCAATCGCGCGGCTGGATGATGTCCGGCCCCGCGGTGGATTTATCTGTCCCGATTGGTGATGCAAGGTTTCCTTATTGTCCGCTAGCAATATAGCATCAGAAGGCGGATTGCTTCCATGAATCCTGATTGGCGCTTGTGGAGTGTCGGATCAAAGAGACAACTGCGGCGTTCGTGTTTGCGCATGTTGAGCGATGGTCAAATGCGGAAGACGACCGAGTGTGACAGTGGCATGACCGGTTGCGGGCGCGCGCCCCTTGGCTGTAGTGGTCGCGAACCGATAACGGGCTCTTGGCTTAGGCCCACTGGAACTGATTCTTGCCGGCTGCCTTGGCCTGGTAGACGGCGGCATCGGCCTTTCCGAGCAATTCGGCGCTTGATCTGCCGTTGGCCGGGAAAAGGCTGATGCCTATGCTTGTGGAAATGCGCGCCACGCCTTCGGCCAGCGGAACCGGTTGGGAAATCAGGTTGTTGAGTTTGGTTGCGAGGCGATTGGCATCGGCCAGTTGATCGAGCTCGGAAAGGACCACGACAAACTCGTCGCCGCCAAGGCGCGCCACGAAGTCGTTGCTGCGCGTGCCTTGGCGCAGCCTTTGCGCCACAACCTTGAGCAATTCGTCGCCGGCGTGGTGCCCCATGCTGTCGTTGACAGCCTTGAAGCCGTCGAGATCGACGAACATGACAGCCACCTTTTTGCCGCTGCGTTTGGCATAGGCGATGGCAAGATCGAGTTTGTCCTGCAACTGGCGCCGGTTGGGCAATTCGGTCAAGGGATCGTGCTCGGCCATGTGACGGATGCGGCGACGCGCTTCGGCCTCAAGCTGCATGATGCGCCTGACTTGGAGGTATTGCCATACCGTGCTGGCCGACAGGGTCACGATCAGGGCGAGGAAGCTCCACCAGAATTCCCGGTAGGCCACGTCGCGAGCGCGCAAGCGTCCGTTCAATTGCGCGTTTTCCTCGTCTTCCATCTGCATCAATATGTCGCGTATGTGCTTCATCTCAAGCTTGTCCTCGTCGAGCGAGACCAGTGCATGCGACGCATCCACGCCGCCTGCCGAACGGGTATCGACAATCATTTGCAGCGTCTTCAGGCGGTAGGCGATGCGCTTTTGCAGTTCGAGGAAACGCACTTTTTGCACCGGATAATTGCTGACCAGGGCGGCAATCAAATCGCTGTCCGACTGGATTTGCTGCAAGGTGGATTGGTAGACCGGCAAACCGGCCTGGTCGCCGGTGATGACGTAGCCGCGTTCCGCGGTTTCCGCGTCGAGCAGGTGCTGCTGCAGATTGCGGAAGGAGGAAATCACCTCATAGGTCTGCGAAACCGAGGTCGCGGTCGACATGATGGTGGTCGTCACGCGGTAGATGGACCAGATCAGCAGCGCCCCGGCAATGCCGGCGATGGCAAAGCCATAACTGAAAATATGCGCGATCGACCACCTATGTTTGGGCATGCATCGTCCTCGGCTGACACAGGCAAATACCTGGCGCAAGATTGGGGCAAGATCAGGATGAGCCGCAGTTTGATTGTCGAGTGGCAAATCTCTCGATCTGTTTGTAGCGAATTGAGACCATGAATTCTTAAATTCGTTCCCACAATCTTGTAACAATTCATTAGCACGCTACCGGGATGCCGAACCGGCAAGCGCCGCAGGTTTGAATTGCACGAACGACAAGAGATTGCCAAGCAGGACCAGGATCAATCCGCAGAGGGAAAGCGCGTCCCAGACATAGCCTTCGTAGACTGTCGACACGCTCAAGGCAACGACGGGGAACAGGACGGTGCAATAAGCGGCTCGTTCCGGGCCCATTCTGCCCACCAGGACCAGGTAAGCGGTAAAGCCAATCACGGAGCCGGGAATGGCGAGGTAGAGCAGGGCTTCCGTGTAGCGGATGCCCGGGTCCAAGGCGAAGGGCAGTCCCATGGCCAGGCTGGCCAGCGTCAGGATGCCCGCACCGATAGCCATGGCCCAGGTATTGGTCAGCCAGGGCGTGAGCCCCATGTCCTGCATGCGCGAAGAAAGCATGTTCCCGCACGAGAAACACAGCGTGCCGAGCAGGGCAAGGCCCAGGCCGGTGAGCATGCCGGCGCTGCCCCAGTGGCCGCGCATCTGCGGCAGAAACAATAGCGCAATGCCGGCCAGGCCGAACAGGGCGCCGAACACCACTTGCCCTTGCACGGTCCGGCCCAGGAACAGCCGGCCATTCAAGGCATTCCACAAGGGAGCGGTGGAAAACACGACGGCCACCAGGCCGCTGGCGACGTAGCTGCTGGCATAGTAGAAGCACAGGAAATTGCAGCAAAACAGGGCCAGGCCCTGCGCCAGCAGATAAGGCCAGGCGCGGCGCGGAGGGAAGAGGGGTTTGCGCGCCAGGGCCAGCGATGCCAGCAAGACCGCGGCCGCCAGCCAGAAGCGGTAAGCGATGGAGACGGGGGCCGGCACCACCCCGAGCTGCCACTTGATGGCAATCCAGGTCGTGCCCCAGATGAGGACAGTGACGATGTAGAGCAGGGGAGTCAGCAGGGCATTCATGGCACATCCGCGGAGGAAAATTCCGAGTATGCCTTGCCGGCCCGGCATGGCATTGTCTATTCTTGCGCTTCTTTTCCGGTTCCCGGCCGTGGTCTCTGCCCTCGTGGTAGAGTAGCTCCATCATGACGGCAGCCGGCGACATCGAGCACAGCGTATTCCAGACCCTGCGCGCCACCAATGCGACGCTGGAGCGATTCGCCCTGTTGGGCGACAATCTTGCGCTGGCGATCTGGAACCGTGAAACCACGGAAGAAGAGACCGGCTATGCCAAGCCGGGCCATCATACGCTGTCCTATTATCTCGGCGGGGGCTATCGCACGGAACGCGAAGATTTGCCCGGATTTTACGGCGCGCCGAACCGCTTGTGCACGCTCCCTGACGACCACGAATCGACCTGGGTGGTGCGCGACAAGCTGCGCTTTCTCCACCTGTATTTCCTGCCCGAGCATTTCACGCGGCGCGCCGTGCTCGAAATGAACCGCGAACCGCGCGAATTGACACTGGCGGACCGCACCTATTTTGAACACGACGCGATTTCGCAGCTTTGCTCTGCGCTAGCGACGCAATCCTGGGAGGGGGCCGACGCACGGCTTCAGGCCAATGAACGCAGCCATGCGGCCCTGAGCCTGCTGTTACGCTCCCAAGGCGTCGGCAAGCGCCCGGAAACCTGGCGTGGCGGCCTCGCGCCCGTGCTGCGGCAACGTCTGGCCGATTACATCGAAGCGAGCCTGGCCGAGCCCTTGACCCTGGGCGGGCTGGCCGAACTTGCCGGGTTGTCGGAATATCATCTTGCCCGCATGTTCCGCGTCTCCTTCGGCATGGCGCCCTATGCCTGGATCGCGTCCCGCCGAATAGACAGGGCGCGCCAGTTGCTCGCCCATTCCGACTTGCCCTTACAACAGCTTGCGGCACACTGCGGCTTTGCCGATGCCAGCCACTTCCACCATCGTTTCCGAGCGGCAGTCGGCGTCACGCCG
>DASVYZ010000752.1:0-3479 GCA_036391935.1 Burkholderiaceae bacterium
CTGGCCCCATTGCCTCCAGCCGGCTCTATACAGCTTGTCGCCGTAACCCGTGCTGCCGCGGAAATCGGGTTGCAAAACCAGGTATCCGCGCGAAGCAAGGAATTGCGCTTCCTGATCCCATTCCCACTGCCCACCCCTCACCCAGGGTCCGCCGTGCACGAGCACGATGGCCGGCAACAGCTGCTTCGGTTTGCCCGGCGGAGTCGTGACATAGATCGGAATCGACAAACCGTCGCGCGCCTTGTAGCGGTAGAAATCGCGCAAGCCCATCTGCGCCGGCTTGATATCGGGATGGCTGCCGCCCAGGCCGATCATAGTGTTCTTCTCCACGTTATAAAGGATGAATTGCGCCGGCTGACGATCCGAACTCGAGGTAACCAGGACAAACGGCGACTTGGCGCAATCCCATCCGCAAGTGACGTGATTGACGGTTTGCGGCAAGAGTGCATTGACCTTTGCCTGAATTTCCTTGAACCGGGGATCAAACCACACTGTTGAAGCGGCATCCCCTTCGTAGTGAATGCCCAGTATCTTGTCCGCCGTGACGTCCCGCTCGATCGACCCGGCATAGTCGAAACCTTGCAGCGACAGAAACGGCTGATCCTCGGCCTTGCGCGTCTTCAGATCATAGCGGAACAGGGCCGAAAAGCCGTTGTATTCCTTCTCAATGATCAGGTGGTCTTCGCCGTCGAATGCCTCCGGCTGAAATGTCGCTTCGTGGCATTCATCGTTGGCCAACACATCCCAGGTTTCGCTGGTTCCCGAACGATAATAGACCATGCAGCGGCCCTCATTGCGGGCATAGGCGAGGCGCGGCACATCGTGACCGTCGAGATCCCAATGCCGTACCCGCTCGGGAGATTTGCCGATGGGAATATCCTTCAACTCCATCGTCTTGGTATTCAGACGAAACAGGTGTGCTGTATCCGGGTGGTAAGGATCCGTTTCCTTCCATTGATATTTCTGGACGATGACGTCGTCGGAACCGTCGTGCACGGTGGAGAAAAAGCCATAGTCCCAGGTCAGTATCTTGCTCTTGATATGTGAGCGAGTCATTTCCTGCGCATGGTTGTAGTTGCCGGAGATCAGATGGGTGATATGCTGCCCGTCGCGATCCACCGCCATCACGTCTTCATTTCCGCCGTACAGGTCGTTGATCTGGGCATGCACGGAGAAAACGAGCCGGTCCTCATTGATCCATTGAATCCGGTAAATCAAGTCGCCCTTGGCATCGGCCACAATCGTGCCCCCTTGCGGGTTCGCCGTCTCGCGCACCACCAACACCTGTCCCGGGCCGTCGGGTTTCTTCATCAGGACGGCGACATGCTCCCCCCTGGGTGAAATAATGACTTCGCTGATTGCCGGATCGGCAAAGAAACTCTCGACGCTAGGCTTCGCATCGGCATATGCGGGCTGGATATGGAACGAAAACGAGGCGCAAGCGCCAGCAAGCAGGCACAACGATGCCTGTTTCCAAGATGTGAATCGCAAGAAACTCCCCTTTCAGTGACGACGATATCGATGTGCAAACCGCGCGTTATATTATTGGTGCGCGCTCAATTGATTTCCTCGCGCCTCGAGACATGGCTGTCCGCCCCAAGGTCAATCAGTGCACGAGTATATACAAAGATTCAGCTAAAAGTTGCTCGGAAGCCAACTTCGTCAATATTTCACAAAATTTCAAAAAAGAAACAAAAAACGCAACTTTTATGAGTTCGCCCAGTCATAAGTGCAGACCTCGGCCATCCGGTATGTCGACAGACGACACGAGGCATGTTTCTGACGGAGAAAACATCATGGAAACCAGCACAACTATACGCAAAATCCACCCCCTGGTTGCCGGCGCGGCGATCTCGGTAATCCTGGTCAGCCTGGTAGGCGTGGCCGCCATGACGGGCTTCTTGCCTGGTGCGCATGGGCAACAACAGGGCTTGATCGACAGCACCGGCCAGATTCAGCCGGCAAGCACCCCGACGGGTGTAGCCTTGCAACCCGATAACACTCTGGCACCAAAAGCAGCGCGCGCTACCGGCACAACCCAAGCCAATACCGGCGTGCCGCAAGCCAATGCCGGCACGTCGCAATACAACGCGCCGGCCCGGACCGAACCGGCTCCGTCGCCCTGCCATGAGTGCGGCATCGTGGAATCCGTGCAGCAAGTGGAACATCAGGCCCCGACTTCCGGCGTGGGGGCTGTAGCCGGCGCCGTGATCGGCGGCGTCATCGGCAATCGCTTCGGCGGCGGCACCGGCCGGGCCTTGAGCACGGCAGGCGGCGCAGTCGGCGGCGGCTTCCTCGGTAATGAAATCGAAAAGCGCGGCAAGACCACGACCGGCTACCAGGTCACCGTGAAGATGGAAAACGGCAAGATGCGCACCTTCTCCTACGGTTCGCAACCGGGCTGGAACCCCGGCGACCGCGTGCAAGTGGTCAAGGGCACGCTGGAAGCACGCGCTTAATCCGCCCGTCCATTGCCGCCTTGACCGAACGGCCGCCTACGGGCGGCCGTTCTTATTTCCCGCTCTGGAAACTATGACAAACGATTGCAGCGCCACGCCGCAGCAAGAACTCGAAACAATCGCCACTCCGACCGAAACGCTTGGCTTACATGCGCGGCTCTCGATCCGTGCAATTGTGGACACTCGCCGGCGCAGCATACAATGTGTCCCGCGGGCCTTTTTTGAGGAAATCCGATTGAGCGAACCCAGCATACTCATCCTCGACGACGAAGCCGAAATGCGAGCCTTGCTGCAACGCTACCTCGGTTCGCAAGGCTTTGCCGTGCAAGTGGCCACAAGTTCCCAACAGCTCGACACCTTCCTGGCGCGGCGCAGCTATGACGTGCTGGTGCTCGACTTGATGATGCCCGGCGAAAGCGGCCTGGAAATCTGCCGCCGCCTGCGCGCCGCCGGCGACACCATTCCCATCATGATGCTGACCGCCAAAGGCGACCCCGTGGACCGCATCGTCGGCCTGGAGATGGGCGCGGACGACTACCTGCCCAAGCCCTTCGAGCCGCGCGAACTGGCCGCCAGGCTGCATGCCATGGTGCGGCGGCAAAAGATGTTCGGCGACGGCACAGGCGGCTCCTCCGAAGAGACCATCCAGTTCGGCCCGTTCCGCCTCGACCTGGGCAGCCGTACGCTGATGCGCGAAGGCGAGCCCGTGGCGTTGACTTCGGGCGAATTTGCGCTGCTGCGCGCGCTGGCGCGCAACCCCGGCCGGCCGCTCGGGCGCGAACGGCTCATCGCGCTTGCTGCCGGCAGGAACGGTGTGCGCAGCGAACTGGCCACCGACCGCAGCATCGACGTGCAAGTGCTGCGCCTGCGCCGGCTGATCGAAGACGATCCGGCCGCGCCGCGCTACATCCAGACCGTATGGGGTGTGGGCTATCTGTTCGCCCCCAACGGCATGCGCGCCCAGGCGGAAAAATGAGCCTGTCGATTTCACTGCACCCCCTCTTGCCGAAGAGCCTGTTC
>DASVYZ010000753.1:0-2151 GCA_036391935.1 Burkholderiaceae bacterium
TTGGGCCATCCCCAAACGAGCGAAGCGGAGCCATCCGCCGGGGACAGTGCGGCGAGCACGCGTACCGGCTCCGCCGCGCCGCATCCCTTGGCGGGCCTGGGACGCCCGCCAAAGGCCACGGCAAGCGGAGCAACGCCACCCCGGCCGCGCACGGCGATGGATGGCACATCTCCCAGGGTAGAAGCGGAAGCCCTCGATGCAATCGGCAGAAACCGCCCCGGCGAACTGCACAAGCTCATTCAATTGCAACCCGCGCTCCTGACTTCGCGCCTGAAGACCGGGCAAACGCTGCTGACGCATGCGATCGAAGCGGGCAGCCTCGACAGCGTGCGGGTCGTCATCGAGACGGCGCGGCTGAAAGAAGCGGAAGGTTCGCAAAGGATTTCCCTGAAATCCGTGGTCGACATGCCCGATAGCGAAGGCAGGACGCCGCTGGCCCATGCGGCACGCCTGGCCAAACCGCAGATCGCCGAGATGCTGCTGTACGCCGACCCCGGCAAATCCATCCCCCTGGCCGATGTCAACCTCATCGACCATGCCGGCTTCACCGCCCTGAACCATGCGGTGCGCAGCCGATACGATCATGCGTCCGACGCCGGCCAGGCCGTGGCGCTCGCCATCCTGCGCCGCCCCGATGCCATACCGGATCTGGCCGGAAACAATACGGCGCGGCCGATGGAAGGCGCCATTGAACTCGGCTTGCGCGAAGTCGTGCGTGCGATCGTCAACCATCCCAACACCGATCCCAACGCCCCCAACGCGCAAGGAAAGCCGCCGCTCTGGCAGGCAATCGCCCAGTGGGAGTCCCACCCCAATATCTTCGGGAACGCCCTGCAATGGGAAAAGATAGTGTGCGACATGATGTCCAACCCAAGGATCGCCCACACCGCGAATGAACAAGGACGCCCGCCCCTGGTGCAGCTGTGCCACTGCCCGTATCCCGAAGTACTGCGCAAGACCTTGCATGCGGTCCTCAGGGCAAGCCGCGCCAATCCCAACCTGGACCTCAACGCGGCCGACGAAACGCGCAGCACCGCGCTGCACGTGTTGCAGCGGCAGGCAGAGCAATACCAGGAATATGCGCCGATCGCGGCCATGCTGGGAAACGAAGCCTTGCCGAGGGAACTCGCGCAAATGCGAAACGCCATGAGCCCGCTTGCGCAAGCCTTCATCCCCAAGCTAAAACAAGCCGAACGAGCCGCAGCCGCCGGACGCATCGAGGAGTTCAACCGCCTTGCCGGCGACATCATGGATGAAGTGGAAGAGGCCAACGACAACGACGAGATACAGGGCGGGGATTACCTGTTGATCATGAACCAACTGGGTAAAACCCACCGCTTCGCCGGCATGCAATCCGATCAGGCATCGTCGTCATCGGCACCCCGCCCGGCCCCATCGCCGCTCGATCTGCGCTTTGCGGGGATGTTTTCCGCTGCCAACTGGTAACGGAAACGCCGACCGCACCGGTCAACCAGGTGCGCATTCGCGCCAAGGTTGCCGCCGGTTGGC
The DNA here is from genome assembly GCA_036391935.1 of Burkholderiaceae bacterium. Taxonomy (GTDB): domain Bacteria; phylum Pseudomonadota; class Gammaproteobacteria; order Burkholderiales; family Burkholderiaceae_D; genus PKWO01. The sequence goes on from DASVYZ010000753.1 coordinate 1,510, forward strand.
GCATCAAACCTGCCGTGCATCGGCATTTCGGCATTGCCACCGGTTCGCATCGCACCCCTGCCATCCGGAAGCGCAAGTGACCTGGCGTCGTGGCCTCTGTGCTCTGGACACCAGCCATGCAGCCGGCGCGGGACTCGAACACCGTTCGTCGGCAATACTCTTTAAGCCGCTATTGCCGGCGCGCTGTTGGCGGGAACAAAGATTTGATGATTAATTAACCGCTTTCGTAAGTTGCGACAGACCTACATCGCCCCGTTGCTGACGGTCTCGACGGTACAAAGCCGGAGTTGAAAGTGCCAGCCCGGTAATCACAAGCTGCCTCTGCGAGACGACTCGCAGAGGCTATGTGCCGCGATCCACTTCTGTATTCATCAAGCCTTTGTTTCCTTAAACAATACCCTCATAGGCTGGGTAATCGCACCTTGAGTACTGCACTGGCCGACGTGACGTAAAGAATGCCGGCCCGATCGATTGTCAATCCGTTGACACCATAAAAGCTTCCAGGCAAAGGACCAGTTGCCACTCCCAAGACACCGGGTTGGCCGGCTATGGTGATCACATCGCCCGAGGTGCGCAATTCGCGCACGGTTGCATTGACCGAATCCGCAATGAAAATATTACCCTTGTCGTCGGCAGCAATCG
>DASVYZ010000754.1:0-2698 GCA_036391935.1 Burkholderiaceae bacterium
CCGTGACCAGCTATGTCAATGAGCGGGCCACGCGTTACGGCGGGCAGGTAGTGCACTTCCGCTCGCGCGTGATCGATACCTGGGCCATGCTGGATGGACAGTGGAAGCTATGTGCCAGGCATGCCGCGCCCCTGTTCGACGATGCCGCCACCGTAAAGCTGCCGGACGCGGCCATGGACGCTTACACCGGCAGCTACGCCATCGGCCCTGGAGCGAAAGCCGTGCTGGCACGCGATGGCGCATTGCTGGTCTCGTTGGTCAACGCCGGCAAGCCGACCCGCTATGCCGCCGAACTGCCGGATATGTTTTACGCCCTCGGCTCGTCGCCCGGTTCGGCTCGGACGCACCTGGTTTTCCGGCGCGATGCGAACGGGGAAATTGCGGGCTATACCAGCAGCAGCGGCTTGCGGCTAGAGCGCGTGGAAGCGCCGGCAACTGCGCCGGATGTCGCGCAGGGAGGCAGCGTCGAATCGCATGTCTTGCCGGCAGCGCACCTTGTGGTGCACCGCTTCGGCGACATGGCGGTTGCCACCTTTATCCACGAGCGCGTCACACAGTTTTACGGCCAAACCCTGCATACGGAATACCGTTCCACCGAAACCTGGGTCAAGCGCGGCGAAAGCTGGAAAATGCTGGCTCTGCAAAGCCGCGCGCTGGAACACGCCTTGCCGGTGCATGCGCTAAGCGCCGCCGAGGCACAAGCGTATGCCGGTACTTATGCCGCCGGGGCGGATGTCGCCGGCACGATTGCCGCCGAAGGTGGTGCCTTGTCCGTGCGCTTCGGGGCGGCGCCCGCCTTGCGCCTGGAAGCGATTGCACAAGACGATTTCGTCGTCCACGATTCGCCGGGCACGGGCTTTATCTTTCAGCGCAACGTTGCAGGACGCGTGACGGGATACGTCGCGCGTCGTGAAGGACGTGACTTGCAATTCGTCAGAATCGGAGCCTAGCACTCAGCCCAGCAGCAGGAGGGCGTCCACGCTTTCCGCTACCAGCACGCCCAGTGTGGCCGCGATGCCGAATGCGCGCAAGGGGTTTGGCGCCTTCAAAGGCAGGCCGATGGCGTGGGCGATGCGCGCCGCAATCAGCACGGCGCCCATCCAGAGCAGATGCGCCTGACTCGTTCCCGAAATTTCGAGGAAGCCCATCAACAGCAGCGCAAACGGCACATATTCGATGAAATTGCCATGCACGCGAATGCGCATGTGCAATTGGCGGTCGGCTCGGGCATCGGGGGCCAGTTTTTCGCCGCGAAAGCGTGTCAGGATCACACGCAGGGAGAGAAAGACGTAAATCAGAGCGCAGATGGCCGAGATCCGCAAGGTGGCGTGCAGCTTCATGGCTTTTCTCCCGAGTTGTTTCGTTAGAAGCATACCGTATTCGCCGCATGCGGCTCTACCTTAGCCGGCAATCCCGTCCAATTGCGCCACGTCGCCCGCCGAGAGCTTCAAGCCGGCAGCGGCGAGGTTCTCACGCAAATGCCCCGGCGAGGAGGTGCCCGGAATGACCAGCACATTGGGCCCGCGCTGCAGCAGCCAGGCCAGCGCCGTCTGCATCGGTGTCGCACCCAGGCGCGATGCGACCTCCGACAAGGTGGACGATTGCAGCGGTGTGAAACCGCCCAGCGGGAAGAAGGGAACATAAGCCGTGCCATGCTGCGCCAGCGCAACGAACAGACTGTCGTCTCCGCGATGCGCCACGTTGTAGTGATTTTGCACGCATACGATGGGGACGATCTTGCGTCCGTCCTCGACCTGTTGCGCCGTCACGTTGGACAGCCCGATATGGTGCACCAGCCCTTGCTGACGCAACTCCGCCAGCGCGGTCAGCGGCTCTTCGAGAGAGCCCTCGGCCGGGCCATGCACGCTGAACATGGCTCGCAGGTTGACCACGTCCAGGGCTGCCAGGCCCAGATTGCGCAGATTGTCGTGCACGGCCTGGCGTAGTTCCCTGGCGGAGAAGGCCGGCAGCCATGCACCCTTGTCGTCGCGCCGTGCGCCGACCTTGGTCACGATCACCAGATCGTCGCGATAAGGGGGCAGGGCTTCGCGGATGATCTGGTTGGTCACGTGCGGACCGTAAAAGTCGCTGGTGTCGATATGGTTCACGCCGCGCTCTATGGCTTCGCGCAAGACGGTAATGGCCGCCCGAAGCACCCGCGCGACTTGCTTGAGCACGCCTGCGTGCGCGGCCGCTTTGCCGGCCGCGCCATCTCGCCATGGACATTCGAGCGCAAGGGCGAGATTGTGCATGCCGAGCCGTCCGGCCCTCTCCTGGTCGAGTTCGGCGGCGCGACCGGCCTGATGGTGGAGGCGGCCCTGGCCGGCACCGGCATCATCGATATCTTCGAAGACTGGCTGTGGCCTCACCTCGAAAGCGGCGCGCTCGTACCCATACTCGAACCGTGGTGGCTATCCTTCCCCGGCATGTTTCTGCATTACCCTGGGCGGCGCTTCGTGCCTGCGCCGCAGCAAGCCTTCATCGACTTCATCAAGGCCCAATCTTCCGGTTTCAGGTAACATGCCGGGCTTTTGCGCCGCCTGCCGGTGCAAGCAGCAGCTGTTGCAGAAAAGGAAATCATGCCCATCACGATCAATGAAGAACTGCGAAAATTTATCGACCCGCTGATGGAGTCCGAGCGCGCCATGCTGGAGCGCAGCCTGCTTGCCGAAGGCTGTCGCGACCCGCTGGTGCTTTG
>DASVYZ010000755.1:0-7090 GCA_036391935.1 Burkholderiaceae bacterium
GATTGGGATTCCTTTCCGCGCTATGGCGCGCGGTGGCCTTGACCATCGTCGCGGCGATTGTGCTGTTGCTGTTCCTGATTCTCGTGCTGGCGTTAAGCATGCATTGACCTTCGCAACAGGCGGAAGGCGCATGCCGGTTGCGGATCGGCGATGCGCATTTACCCGGGCCAGGAAATTCATTCCCTTGACGCGCGTTTCCGAGACACGTCCCCAAAACGCGCGCGCATCATGATGCCACGCAGAAGGCGTTCTTGAGAATCGAGCCCGACATGAAGGCGGCGCAGTGGATTTGAAGAAGCCTGCCTGTTCAGCCTCGGCCTTCGTCATGCCCGCCGGCGCAGTTGCAGGCCGCGCTCGGCTATACGGTTGAATTCCTGGACCGGCATGGGCCGGCTGAAGCGATAGCCTTGATAGGCATAACAGCCTACGCCGGCCAGGAATTTGCGCTGCTCTTCCGTTTCCACGCCTTCGGCAATCACTTCCAAACCCAGGCTATGGCCCAGCGCGACGATGGTGCGCACAATGGTCGCGTCGTTCTGATTGGTTGTCACGTCGCGCACGAAGGAACGGTCGATCTTGAGCTGGTCGAGCGGCAGGCGCTTCAAGTAGGAAAGCGAAGAATAGCCGGTGCCGAAATCGTCGAGCGAGAATCTCACGCCGTGCGCCTTCAGGGCAGCCATCTTGGCGATGACGTCGGCGACGTCTTCCAGCAGCAGGCTCTCGGTCAATTCGAGCTTGAGCAGTTCGGGCCGTGCGCCTGCCTCGCCCAGTGCCGTCAGCACCTGCTCGACGAAGTCGGGGTGATGGAACTGCCGCGCGCTGACATTGACGGCGATGGTCAGCTCCGCCAGATCGTGCTCATCGGCCCAGTCGCGCAATTGCAGACAAGCCTTGTCCAGCACCCAGCGGCCCAGCGCATGGATCAGGCCGGTATCTTCAGCCAGACCGATGAATTGCATCGGGCCGACGATGCCGCGCTCCGGGTGCTGCCAGCGAAGCAGGGCTTCGACTCCCGTCAGGCAGCCTTCGCCGTCGATCTGGTCTTGATAGTAGATGACGAACTGTTCTTTTTGCAGCGCCTCGCGCAAGCCCGCCTCGAGAGCGGCCCGCTCCGTCACCATGGCTTCCATGCGCGGATCGAAGAAGCGCAGCGTATTGCGGCCGGCTGCCTTGGCCTCGTACATGGCGAGGTCGGCCCGCTTCAGCAGATCTTCTATGGTGCCGCCATGGTCGGCGAACAGCGTTACGCCGAGACTGGGAGTGCTGAGGTATTCGTAGCTGCCGAGCCGGTAGTTGCGGTTGAGCGATTCCAGTATCTTGCGGCATTGCGCTTCCGCCTTGGAAGCCGCGGCGCCGCGCTGCATCCCCAGGCGCGGCAGCAGCACCAGGAATTCGTCCCCTCCGAGGCGCGCCACCACGTCTTCGCTCTCGACGCATTCGGCCAGGCGGCCGCCGACCTGTTGCAGCAGCAGGTCGCCGACATGATGGCCGAGATTGTCGTTCAGGGTCTTGAAGTTGTCCAGATCGATGCAGATCAGTGCATGATGCTGGCCCGCATGCTGACCGGAACGGATCAGGCTCTCCAGACGGTCGAGCAGCAGGCGCCGGTTCGGCAAACCGGTCAAGGGATCGTAATACGCCAGGCTGTGAATTTCCTCCTCGGCCTTGATGCGCTCGGAGATATCGGTATCGACGCAAAACAATTCCGGCGGACGCCCCGGCACGCTGACGAAGGCATGATTCGAGATGACGGCGACGCGCGAGCCGTCCTTGTGCTGGCGCACCGCATCCTCGGGCGGCGACACCTGGCCGGTCAGGAAGATTTTGCTCATGTCGTCGCGCAAGCTGCAATGCGTACCGGCCGGCACGATCAAATCAAGCAGATTTTGCCCGATGGCTTCGGCCGCGCTATAGCCGTAGATCCTTTCCGACGCCTTGTTCCAGTAGCGCGTGACGCCATCCGCGCCATAGCCCTGCACCGAAACGGGCACGACTTCGAGCAACTTGCGAAAGCGCATTTCGCTGGCACGCATCTGCGCGCTGGCCGCTTCGCGCTCGTCTTCGAGACGCCCGGAAATCAACGCGATGAAGATCACCAGGCGGCCTATGCCGGTGATCAGGAAAATCAGCATGAACGCGCCTTCGATCCAGCCATTGCCGTAGCCGGCGGATTGCCCTGCCAGCAGCAGGCCGGCAATGCGCGCCACGTGCAAGGCGCCGTCGACCAGCAGCAGGCAGCCGAGCAGATGGGCCTCCATGCGCAGCGAGGTTTTCCTCTGCCTGAGCACTTCATGGAGGCCGAGCAAGGTGCCGCCGCCGTTGAAGGCGGAAACGACGATGGCGCGCAGCTCGGCGGATTGCCACGTGAACAGAAACGCCGCGTGCAGCGCGCCGGCCGCCAAGACCAGGGCCAGCAGCAACGGACGCGATACCTCGCGGCCGAAAAAGGCGCGCAAGCCAGACCACAAGCACATCGTGGCGCCGACAATCAGGGTATTCGAAAGCGTGACGGTGAAAAGCGGCGGCCGGCCGGCCCCTTGCAGCAGTATGCCGCAAAAGCCCAGCATGGCCAGCAGGCAGCCCAGGGCCCACCAGCCGGGTCCGCGCAAATGCGGGTGGCGCTGTGAAGTCAACCAATAGACCAGAATGCCTAGCGGCTGCAACAGCGCGAATGCCCAGAATACCGTGTTCTGATCTATCTTCATTCCGCCTCACACAGCAACGTTTATACCCGCTGCGCCTCACTGCGATACGGCCTGGGTTGACTGTTATTTGTTACACACAAAAATATTGTTTATTTTGCAGTTGCTCTACGATATTAACAGAAAGCAAGCCATCCATTCCGGCACTGCCCCGAAAATCGCATGCTCATGCGATTTTCCGCCTTCGAGTAAAATGAAGGCTGCCAGTGCGGAATTACCGCGACAAACAGGTAATTCCGCACGCACCGGGCGGGAGATACGTCACAGACCTTTTGCGCGCAGAGATTTACCATGAGTCATCGAAAAAAATCCCCAGAGGAGAAAATCATGACGCCTGACGCCGAGAAGAAGTCCATTGCCCGCCCGGCTTTCAACGACCGCCGCCGCAAACAACAACTCGCCCCGCCCTACCTGACCGACGACGGCGTGATCCTGATCGACCGCCGCGGCGCAAAAAGCACCTATATGATCTTCGGCCGCTATACCTATCGCGCCTGGGTCGAGGCCGATGTCGATGCGAGCCAGCCGGCGCGCTATGACGCCTGGTATGAAATCGTGTCGCCCGACGGCCAGACCGTGCTGTTCGGACCGAGCAAGCTGGATCAGCAGTTCCTGCATGAAGATGAAGCCTATGGCGCCGTGGCGCAAAAGGTGAAATGGGATATCTTCCACATGGTAGGCGGCGGCAGCGACCACATGCAATAAGCGTAGGCGGGTTGTGGCTGCCATGCTGCAATTTGTTAAACATTGTCACGAATACAACGCTGGCGGTTTTTGCATAAACGGCTTGGGCCATAATGGGAACATGCCCTTGGTGGACACAGAGGGCAATTGGAGAACCCATGTTCCGACCCAGGCCGCACGCGGCCATCATCGAGAGCGCATTTTTCAAGCTGCCTGATACGCTCCTGCTCGTGTTCGGGCCGGACATGGGCTTGTGCGTGATCAGCGAAGCTTGGTTTCCGGTGCTCGGCTACCCGATCGACGAATTGCACGCCTGCAGCTTCACCGACCTGTTGCACGAGGAGGACCGTGCCGCGGCAGCCGCGAAACTCGCCACGCTCGATGCCGGGCATCCGACACTGCGCTTTTCGGCGCGCTGCCGCCGGCGCGACGGCAGCTACCTGGGCGTGGCCTGGAACGTCGTCTATGATGCGGCGGAAACGCTTTATTACGCCTCGGCACATGAGACCGCCTTCAACCTTTCCACGGACGACGCATCCCTGCCCGAGCCTTTTATCGATGGACTGACCGGCTTACCCAACAGGCGCCTCTTCATCGAGCGGCTTGAGCACACGCTGCAACGCAGCCGGCGCCGCAGCGAGCTGCAATTTGCCGTGCTTTACAGCGGCATAGACCGGCTCAAGGTGGTCAACCACAAGCTGGGCCATCGCATGGGCGACCTGCTGCTGATCAACATGGCCAACGTCCTGCGCAGCTGCATCCGACCGGCCGACATGGCCGCACGCATGGATGGCGACGAATTCGCGCTGCTGCTGGAAGACATACGCGACGTGCCGGCATCGCTCCTGGTGGCGGGCCGCATCCAGGAAAAGCTGGGCGCCCCGTTTTCGCTGGACGGCCATGAAGTCTTCACCAGTATCTCGTTCGGCATCGTGATGTGCGGCGGCGACAACCCGCGGCAGACGCCGGACGACATCATCCGCGACGCCAACATGGCCATGATGCGCGGCAAGGCGCAAGGCGGCGGAAATTTCGTGGTATTCGACCAGGCCAGTCATGATCGCGCCGTGCGCCGCATGGATCTCGAACTCGATCTGCGCCGCGCCGTCGAATTGGAACAATTTCATGTCTATTACCAGCCCATCATCCGCATGAATACGATGGAACTGGTCGGCTTTGAAGCGCTGGTGCGCTGGAACCATCCGGAGAAAGGTTTGATTTCACCGGATGAATTCATTCCAGTGGCCGAAGAGACCGGTCTGATCGTGCCGGTGGGCCGGCTGGTCTTGCGCGAAGCATGCCGTCAGCTAAGGAAGTGGAACGACCAGCGCTCCCCCGCCCTGCCGCCCCTGACGGTCAGCGTCAATCTGTCGAACCGCCAGTTGCTGCATCCGGATCTGCTGGCCGACGTGCAAAAGGCCCTGGCCGAAAGCGGCATCGGGGCCGGACGCCTCAAGCTCGAAATCACGGAGAGCGTGATGATGGAAGAGGCCGACCATGCCATCGCGTTGCTCGAGCAACTGAGGGAAATGGGGATTCTCTTGCTGCTCGACGACTTCGGCACGGGCTATTCCTCGCTCGCCTACCTGCACCGGCTGCCCATCGACACGCTGAAAATAGACCGCTCCTTCATCAGCAACCTGCACAGCGACCCGCGCGGACGCGACTTCGTCGAAACCATCGTGCATCTTGCGCACAAGCTCGGGCTCGACATCATTTGCGAAGGTGTGGAGCTCGAAGTGCAGGCCAACATCCTGATTGCCATGGGCGCCGAATTCAGCCAGGGCTTCTTTTACTCGCGCCCGGTCGCCGCGCACGAGGCGGAAATGCTGCTGGCGGCCGGCTTAGACGAGCCGCCGGGCGATCTCTCGAAGGCGGACTAAGCGAATAGCCTGCTTCCATGCGACGCCGCCCGATTGCGCCGTCAGTCGAAATACGGACGTTCGACCTTGAACAGCAAACGCTTGGCAGTGTCGCGCCACGCCTGCGGCGCGGATTTGCCGCGCACCACGAGCGCCATGGCGCAAACCTGGCCGCGCGACACCAGATCCAGCGTGGTGAGCTCGTCGGGCGAGACGCTGCCGTTTTGCATGTCCGCGAGCACCTGGCGCAGGCGCTCCGAGCGCACCCGTCGGCGCGGCGCCAGCAGTGCCCAATACGGCTCGGCGTCGCGGTGTTCGCGCACGGCCAGCGCCGCGGCGAACAGCAAACCGTCATCGCTCCAGCTTGCGTCCGGCGCATGGCTCAGCACGCGCTGCCCCCAAGCCGGCCGCGCGCCATCCGAGGCGGCGATCAAGATCTCTTCACGCAATGGCTGTTCCGACGTGGGCAGCGCCGCGTGCGCACGGGCCACGTCGCCGTCCAGCAGCGCCGTCCAGGATTTGTCGAAATCCGCCCCCCTGGCCCCCTGGTCGATTTTGACATAGGCCTTCAATTGTTCGGAAAACTGCTCCAGATCGTCCAATTTGGACAAGGGGTCGAGCAAGCGGCGCCCGCGTGCAAGGTCGAGCGAAACCCACTCGCGCATGGCCGGATAGGTCTTGGCGGCGAGATTGAAACGATGCGCGGCATCGTCCAGTTCGAGCCGTTCCAGCGAGGCATAGCCGGCAGCTTGCTCGAGCCAGGGACTGTCCGGCCAGCGGCCGGCGGCATCGAGAAATGCCTGCGCCTGGGCCGGGCCGTCCGGCATGCAGCGGATTTTGAGATATTGCAAATCGGCGTTGCCAGGTTCGCGCGCGGCCATGGCGCTGTGACGCCTGCACACCTCGGCATAGCCCGCGGCATCGGCTCGGTCCTGGTCCTGCTCCAGGCGCAAAGCCGTCACGTCGTGCGGATCGCGTTTGAGCCGGGTATCGACAATTTCGGCAACCTTGTTCTTGTCGCGCAGCGCGTTGACCCATAGCAGCAGGTTTGCGCTTCCGGGCGCATCGTAGCGCGCATGGGCAAACGCCAGGTCTTCCGCTTCTTTTCTTGCTCCCGCTTCATCCTTGTGCATATCGAAGCTGTTGAGTTGCTGGACCGGTGATTTGTCCGAAAGAGCGATCAGGACGGTGCGCCAGTCGCGCCCCTCCTTCGACGAGATGCTGCGCGGCGGTTCGACCAGGATATCGTCCTGCGTCAGCCGCAGCCAGCGCGGCGTACCGAGATAGCGCGGCGCAGGCGGCTCACGGCGGCCGTATACCGCCGTCGCTTCGACGAATACGCCGGCCCGGCCGATGTTGTACAGGTAATGCAAGCCCGGATCGCCGAGATGTTGTTTGAAACGCTCGATGTCGAGCCCATCGATCGAGGCCGAAATCTCGATATCGCTTTTTTCCGCAGGCAGCTTGATATCGGCATGCGCGCGGGGGCCGAGCTCGATGTCGCGGCCGGCAACCGTCGCTTTCACCTTGTTGTCGAATCCGTTGTAAAGCGTCAGTTCGCCGCGCCCGCGATAGGCACCGAAAGCCAGCACGGCGACGAGCAGCGACGCCGCCGCCGCAAACTTTGCCGCTGTCGACACGATACCGTCGGCACGCTGAAACCGGCTCCACCAATCGAGCGTCTGCTGCCTCTTGCGCTCGGAGCCCGGAATCAGGCGCGGATAGTCGTCCGGATGGCATCCCGGTTCCGGGGCGCTGCCGGCCGACGCCCCCGTATGATGGGCCTTCGCCAAGGCGGCTTCGGTCTTGAGCAGTTCATCCAGCGCCGCTTCGTAGAGCCTG
>DASVYZ010000756.1:0-8834 GCA_036391935.1 Burkholderiaceae bacterium
AAATAGGCGAACGAGGCCATCTGGTCCGGGCTGATTTCGGCATCGACGCAGTAGGGCGTGGCCGGCAGGTGGCTGGCGATCTGGTTGGCCACGCCGGCATAGCTGCGAGCGTAGTTGAAGGCCGGCAGCCAGATCGTCATCAGGAGCAGCCAGCACAGGATGCCGCCGCCCGTCGACAGCACCACGGCGCGCCACAGCACCGAAGGGCGGCGCGAAATGCGCCAGTGGACCACGAAGAACCAGCCCAGCGTGGCCGCCAGCGCCACCAGGAAAGGGAACAGGTGGAACTCGGGGCTGAAGCCGGGCAGGAGCTTCAGCACGCTCTTCGCCGGCAGCGGCCAGCCGGTTTGCAGCGAAATCCAGTACATCCAGATCGCGAAGGCCAGCAGGGTCATGATGATGACCGAGAACCAGTCGACCGCATTGATCGCGCCGCGCTTCATGGTCGGCAGGCCGAAGGCGGCCAGCACGGCCAAGGGCGGCACCAGGTGCATCAAGAGGCCGACATCGGAATTCGGGTTGATGAGGCACAGCCCAACGAAGACCAGAAAGAAGGTCAGCGGCAGGGCGATGTGCAGGGCCTGGAACTGTTTGCGCCAGGCATAGACGGCCCAGCCCGCGAAAGGCCAGGCAGGCCAGGTGAACCAAATGCCCATCTTGAACAGGTAGACGAGCGAACCCAGGCTGGGCCAATCGATCAGGCTGAAGTTCCAGTCTGTCCACGCGCGGATCGGCGAGCTTTCGAACGGATGGGCCAGGGCATTGACGCCGAACCAGATGCCGGTGATGGCGAGCATCGCAGGCAGGCTGACGGTCGCCAGGCGTATCCAGGTTCCCTTGCGCGCCTCGACGGGGCGAAGGCTGTCGCGCGTGATCGATAGTGCGAAGAGGGCGATCAAGAGCGCCAGCGGCACGATGAAGCCGCGGGTCAATACCAGCAAGCCGAATATGGCGCCGAGCTTGGCGGCTGCGGTCTTGGTGTTGTCTTCGAACAGCCTGACCGCGCCATACATGGAAAAGCTGATCAAGGCGATTTCGAGCGCTTTGGCCGTGGCCGCATGGATCGGATAGAGCAGGCCGAGGCAGCCGAGGAAGATCAGGAGCGCGCCGTCGGCCAGCGTGCGGCCATAGTCCTTGGGTTCGGGCTGGCCGCCGAAGGCCAGGCGCAGGGGCTGGGCCTGGGCGCGGCAGCCGAGTTGAAAGGTGGTGAACCAGACCGAGAGTGAGCCCAGCAGGAAGAAAAGGATACTCGCCACGCGCGCGGCCAGCGGATCGCCCAGGAGCCAGCCGAACAGTTTGATGCAGAGAGCGCCGGCCCAGAATGCCAGCGGGCCCTCTTCGGGCATGGTCAGGTTGGCGATATGCGGCCAGAGCCAATCGTCGAGTGTGCCGTACGCCATGGTCCATTCGATGCCGAAACTGGCGGCATCGACGTTCTTCCAAGGGTCGCGCGCGATCAGGCCGGGCAGGATGTAGAGCAGGCAGAGCGCGATCAGGCCCCAGCGCGGCAGGGCGTTGGTGGCGGAAGCGGGCAGGCGTACGGGTTTCAACGGGGGCATGTGCGACCTTGTCTCACCGTCCGTTATCCTCGAAGGAGGATAAGCATTTCTGTTCGCGCACGATGATAAGCATTGAGCTGGCTTCTTGTTATTTGTTCCGGCGATATTGTGCCGCAAATCGGCAAATCAACCGCACAATTATTGTTGGTGTTGTTGCGGTGCCCCAAAGGAAGCGCGGGCCGGAAGCGGAATGACGATCCGCTGCCCGTCTGGCGGCAACACAAACAAAAAAAGGCAGCATAAGCTGCCTTTTTTCTGCACGACGCCGGGATCAGCCTGCAGCGACCTGGGTCTTGGAGCCGCGGTTGCCGAACTTCTGGCGGAACTTTTCGACGCGGCCAGCGGTGTCGACGATCTTGTGCTTGCCGGTGTAGAACGGATGCGATTCCGACGAGACTTCAATCTTCACCAGCGGATAGGTCTTGCCGTTGAATTCGATCGTTTCCTTTGTTTGCACGGTCGAGCGCGTGATGAACTTGAAGTCGCACGACAGGTCGTGGAACACGACTTCGCGGTAATCGGGGTGAATGCCTTGTTTCATGTCATTTCCTTGGGTTGGTTCGGTAGCCAATCGGCACTTCAGGGGCCTGTGCTGCTTCTCGACCTGATTGCCGATCACTTTCCGGGGTGCGAAGCCCATAATTATATATTGAAATCAAGGCCTTGCACAAGTCCGTGCGAAATCAGGCCTTCTTGATCAATCTGACGATCACCAGCAAAATCACCGCGCCAACCGTGGCGCTGATGATGGAACCGATGAATCCGCCCATACCGATGCCGAGAAAGCCGGCCAGCATGGCGCCCACTATGCCGATGACGATATCACCCAGCAGGCCGAACCCTCCGCCCTTGACCAGGCTGCCGGCAGCCCAGCCCGCGATGCCGCCGATGATGAGCCAGGCAATCAAACCATGTTCCATAGCCGTTCCCGTGTTGTTGATTTGATATTGAGCCAACCTAAACGAGGCAATGCCGATTACGAATTCCCGCCACGTCGCATCATATCGAAGAATTCGGCATTGCTCTTGGTAGCCTTGAGCTTGTCGAGCATGAATTCCATTGCTTCAATTTCATCCATGCCGAACAGCAATTTGCGCAAGACCCAGATTTTTTGCAGCATGTCGGGCTTGATCAGCAATTCTTCGCGGCGCGTGCCGGACTTGGATAGATTAATTGCCGGATAGACACGTTTTTCAGCCAGACGGCGTTCCAGATGGACTTCCATGTTGCCGGTGCCCTTGAATTCTTCATAGATCACGTCGTCCATACGGCTGCCGGTTTCGATCAGTGCGGTCGCGATGATGGTCAGCGAACCGCCTTCTTCGACGTTACGCGCGGCGCCGAAGAATCGCTTGGGGCGCTGCAGGGCGTTGGCATCGACGCCGCCCGTGAGCACCTTGCCCGAGGCCGGGACCACGGTGTTGTAGGCGCGCGCCAGACGCGTGATCGAGTCGAGCAGGATCACCACGTCTTTCTTCATTTCGACCAGGCGCTTGGCTTTTTCCAGCACCATTTCGGCCACTTGCACGTGGCGCGTGGCCGGTTCGTCGAAGGTGGAGGCCACGACTTCGCCGCGCACGGAGCGCTGCATTTCCGTCACTTCCTCGGGACGTTCGTCGATCAGCAATACGATCATCGTCACGTCGGGGTGGTTGGTCGTGATGGCGTGCGCGATGTGCTGCAGCATGACCGATTTGCCGGACTTGGGCGACGCCACCAGCAAGCCGCGCTGGCCCTTGCCGATCGGCGAGATCATGTCGATCACGCGGCCGGTGATGTTTTCCTCGCCGCGCATGTCGCGCTCGAGATGCAGCATCTTGTTGGGATGCAGCGGCGTGAGGTTTTCAAACAGGATGCGGTGCTTGGACGCTTCCGGCGATTCGCCGTTGACCTTGTCCACCTTGACCAGCGCGAAATAGCGCTCGCCATCCTTGGGGGTGCGCACCTCGCCTTCTATCGAATCGCCGGTGTGCAGGTTGAAGCGGCGGATCTGCGACGGCGAGATGTAGATGTCGTCGGTGGACGCCATGTAGCTGGCGTCGGGCGAGCGCAGGAAGCCGAAGCCGTCGGGCAGGACTTCGAGGGCGCCATCGCCGAAGATTTGTTCGCCGGATTTCGCGCGCTTTTTCAAGATCGCGAACATCAGTTCTTGTTTGCGCAAACGTGCCGCGTTGTCGATTTCGAGGCCGATGGCCATCTCGAGCAAGGCGGAAACGTGCATGGCTTTCAATTCGGATAGATGCATGGTATCAAGCGTCCCGGGACGGGATAAATGAGGTGGGGGAGGGAGTGTTGCGGTGGGTTGAAACAGGGCGGCGACACTGGCGCATCGCCGCCCGAATTACTTAAATATTGCCTTCGACGAAGGCGGCCAGCTTGCCCTTGGGCGCTGCGCCAACCAACTGGGCCGCCGGCACGCCGTTCTTGAACAGCACCAGCGTGGGCATGGCACGGATGCCGTACTTCACGGGCACGGCCTGGTTGGCGTCCACGTCCATTTTGACGATGGCCAGCTTGCCGGTGTAATCCTTGGCGATGTCTTCCAGGATGGGGGCGATCATCTTGCACGGGCCGCACCACTCTGCCCAGAAATCGACCAAAACGGGTTTATCGGACTTTAAGACGTCTGCTTCAAACGATGCATCGGTCACGTGCTTGATATTTTCGCTCATGATTTCCTCGAAGTGAGCCTGATATTGAAATAGCGCCGGGGTAACCTGGGCACCTCTAAAAATCTACTGCGCGGGGCGATCTCGCTCCTGTGACGCTCACCGTACAGCCGTACGGCTCCGCTTCTCGGACCGACCTCGGCCCGCTCGCTACGATTTTTCGAGCTGCCCACCTGTTGGTGATTTGCCAAGCTTGCCGAACAAGTCACCAAATCCGCTTACAGCTTTGTAGGCGCTGCCAGGTGATTAACTGGTGGCGCCCATCGCGAATTCAAGGAGAGTGCTGGTTGCAGCAGAGGTAACGCGGCGAGGTATGTGGTAAATCATAACCCATTTTTGCCGATTGTGTAGTCCGGAGTGCAATTTCGCATGTTTCGCGGCGGTATGGGCGGAGGGGCCAATTGGCCATGGCCGGCATATTTTCCTGCGTTTTCGCGCATTTTGGCCGCCGCGGTTGGCAAATTGGTATTTGCCGCTTATGCTGTGTCACCCGATTTACCGACTTTGCGCCGCATGCTGCACCCCACCATCTTCATCCATCCCTCGGATTCGTTCTGGGCTGAGGCGGCGAGCGCCGTGTCCGCCGGCGGACACGGTGCCGACCTGTCGGGGGTACGCATCGTGGTGCCGGCCTACGTCCACGCGCGCCCCTTGAAAGAAGGCTTGCTGCGCTGCCTGGGGCGCAATTTCGTCGTGCCGCGCATCGTGACCCTCGACGGCTGGTGCGCCCAACTGCCCCCCGACGGCGACGCCCCTACGTCGGAGGCCGCGCGGCTGATGGATCTTTATGCCGAGTTGCGCCAGCATGGCTGGCTCAAGAAACTGTTCAGCGCGCGGCGCAATACCGACCTGCTTCCGCTGGCCCAGGTCCTGCTGACGTTATCGGACGAATTGACCCGTGCCCTGTTGCCGCGCGTCGGGCGCGACAGCGAGGCCGGCATGCGGCATTGGCAGCAGGCGCTGGCGCAATTGTCGCCGGCGGCGCAGCGCGTGGTGTCCGACGAGGCGCAACTGGTATGGTCGATCTGGCAGGCGCAGCTCGACGGTGGCGACCCGCTGGCCCAGCAATACCGTCAATTGATGCGGCTGGCCGAGTCAGCGGATACGCCGCTTTACTGGATCGCGGCCAATCCTCCGGACGAGTTTGAAACCGCTTTCTTGCGAGCCTATGCACGTGCGCAGGATGTGCACGTGCTGACGCTCGATTGGCGTGTTCCGCCCCCCTTGCTGGCGCGGGCCTGGCCCGAACTGGCCGTCTTTGAGCTGGACGGGGCCGGCGGAGTGCCGGGAAAGTGGGACCATGGCGGATTGCGTCTGGCTCCGGCAGCGGGCCTGGAGCAGGAGGCGCAGCGCAGTGCGCAAACCGTGATCGATTGGCTGCGGGCCGGCAAGCGCGAGATCGCCGTCGTGGCGCAAGACCGCGTGGTGGCGCGCCGGCTGCGCGCCCTGCTTGAGCGTGCGCAAGTGTTCGTCGCCGACGAAACCGGCTGGAAGCTTTCCACCACGCGCGCCGCGTCGGCGGTGGCGGCGTGGTTCGAACTCGTCACCTCGCGTGCCGAGACCCTGGCCCTGCTCGATTTGCTGAAGTCGCCGTTTGTGCTGGCCCAAATCGAGGGCAAGGAAGCGCAGGTGATGCGTATCGAACTGGCGTTGCGCCGCGCCAATGTGCTGGGGGGATGGGACGCCGTGGGCGCCGCCCTGGCCGGCATGGCGGAGCAGGACATGGTTGCGCGCCTGGCGCGCTGTGCCGCCGTCTTTGCCGGGCGCAAGACGCTGGCGCAGTGGAGCACGGCGACGCGCGCCTGCTTTGATGAGCTCGGCATCTGGGGCGCGCTCCAAGACGATGCGGCAGGTGCGCAGGTTGTCGCGCTGCTGGAATCCATCGCCGGCGATTGTGCGCGCCAGGCCCAGGAATTTTCCTTCGCCGAATGGCGCAGCTTCGTCGGCGTCCAGCTCGAATCGACTTCGTTCATTCCGGCCGACAGCGACCGGCGCGTGTCGATGCTGACCTTGAACGGCGCGCGCCTGCGCAGTTTCGATGCGGTGATCGTGCTCGGCTGCGATGCGGAACACTTGCCTTCGCAGGCGGGCGAGAGCCTGTTTTTCGCCAACGGCGTGCGGCGCGAACTCGGCCTCGATACACGCGAGACCTTGCAATTGCGCCAGTTGCGGGACTTCGCCGCACTCTTGTGCGGCAATGCCGAGGTCGTGCTGTCGTGGCAGGAACAGCGCAACGGCGAGCCCAATCCCGTCAGCGCCTGGGTCGAGCGGCTGGAGTTGGCGATCGAACGCGCCGGCTTGCCGCACCTGGCGGAACACGAAGCCGAGATTGCGCGGCGCACGTGTCATGCGCAGCCGGGCGCGATGCCGCGGCCGGCCGCCGCCGCAATGCTGCCGCAAAAACTCTCTGCCGGCGCCTATGCCAGCCTGGTGGCTTGCCCCTATCAATTCTTCGCCGGCCGCATGCTGGGCTTGTCGGGCATGGAAGAATTGAGCGACATGCCGGAGAAGCGCGACTATGGCGATTGGCTGCACCAAATCCTTTTTCGCTATCACACCACCTTGAACGAGCAGGCATCGAGCGGAAATGCGGTGCCGCTTGAGTCGCGCGCGGCGCTGCTGCAGGATTTGTCCGCGGCCTTGTTTGAGCAGGAAGCGGAGAGCAATGCCGCCGTGCTCGGTTACTATGTGCGCTGGAAAAAAGCCATGCCGGCCTATCTCGCCTGGGCCAACCAGCGCGAAGCCGACGGCTGGCGCTTTGCATTCGGCGAACGCAAGTTCGAGCAAGTGTTGAATTTTTCGCGCGGCGAAATCCTGCTGCATGGCCGGATCGACCGCGTCGATGAAAGCGCAGAGGGCAGGGCGCTGCTCGACTACAAGACGCGCAGCGCGGCCGCCCTGCGCGAGCGCCTGAAGCAAGGCGAGGACCGGCAATTGGCGTTTTATTCGATCCTGGCCGGCATGGAATTCTCCGAAGCGCAATACGTCAGCCTCGATGCCCAGGGCGACAAGCTTTCGGCCGTGCCCGCGCCCGATATCGCCAAGGCAGGCGAGGCCCTGCGCGCGCAATTGGCGGCCAACCTGGATGCGATTGCCTCGGGCAGCCCATTGCCGGCTTCCGGTGTGGAAGACGTGTGCGCCTATTGCGATATGCGCGGCCTGTGCCGCAAGGGGGCATGGTGAGCGCGCGCGCCTACGAATGCGACGGCCAGCCGGTGGAGCAGGCGGCGTTTACCGCCGTTGCCTGCGACCCCGCGCGCTCGGTCGTGGTGGAAGCCTGCGCCGGCAGCGGCAAGACCTGGCTGCTGGTGGCGCGCATGTTGCGCCTCCTGCTGGCCGGCGCCGCCCCTGCCGAATTGCTGGCCATCACCTTTACGCGCAAGGCGGCGCAAGAGATGCGCGAGCGGCTGCTGCAATTGCTCAAGCAATTGGCGCTCGAGAGTGATGAACAGGTGCGCCACTTGCTGAGCGAACGGGGCGTGCCCGGTGCGGCCCTGGCGGCGACACTGCCCGTGGCGCGCGGATTGTATGAACGTGTGCTGTCGGATGCGCAATCGCTGTCGATCGATACCTTCCATAGCTGGTTTGCACGGCTGATCCAGGTCGCGCCGCTGGCGTCGGGCGTGCCGCACGGCTATGCCCTGTCGGAATCCTCCGGCGAGATGCTGGCCGAAGCCTACCGCCGCCTGATGCAAAACTTGAGCGCGGGATCGCAAAACGGTGCCGAAAGCGAGACGCGCCAGGCCTTGGTCCGGCTCTATGAAATTGCCGGCGACTGGAATGCCAGGCGCCTGCTCGATGCCTTCGTCGACAAGCGCGCCGAATGGCAGGCAGCGCAGCTGGATGGAGTTCCATTGGAAAGCCTGGTGCAGATGCTTGGCCCCGATGCGATGGGCGATGCAAGGCTGGGCCTTTGGCAAGACGCGGAAATGGTCCGGCGCTTCTCGGCCATGGCGCAAATGCTGGGCAGAGGCGCCAAGCGCAACCAGGACCGCGCCGTGGCGATCGAGAGTGCGCTTACGGGCGGCGCCAGCCTGGAGAATTTCGAACGGCTTTACGGCGAATTCGTCGACCCCGCCAAGGGCGGGCCGCGCGGCAATGACCACAGGCGCGGCAAGCTGGCCCTGGCCATCGAGCAGCAATACGGCGCCGAAGGCGGCGCGCTCTTCGAAGCGGAATTTGCCGCTCTCGCAGAAGCGCTCGTGATCCTGCAAAACCGCGCCATGGAGCCGCGCGTGCTCGAATTGAACCGTGCCTTGTTTACCGTCGGCAGCGCCTATCTCGACTGTTATCGCGACATCAAGGCGGAACAGCGCGTGTTCGACTTCGCCGACCTCGAATGGCAGGCCTACCGGCTTTTGCTCGACCCCGAGCACGCGGCCTATATGCAGAGCCGGCTCGATGCACGCTACAAGCACATCCTGCTCGATGAATTCCAGGACACCAATCCGCTGCAATGGTGCATCGTGCGAGCCTGGCTCGGCGCCTATGGCGCGGATGCGGCCCAGCCTTCGGTATTCATCGTCGGCGATCCCAAGCAATCGATCTACCGTTTCCGCCGCGCGGAGCCGCGCGTATTCGGCGAAGCCAAGCGCTTGCTGGCCGA
>DASVYZ010000757.1:0-5854 GCA_036391935.1 Burkholderiaceae bacterium
GGACATCAGCCGGCGCATGGGCATCAACCGGCGCACGGACACCAGCCGGCGCATGGGCATCAACCTAAAGCGGCTCATCATGCCGCAACGCACGCCGAGCACGATACCCATCGGGCTGCCCACGCGGCCAGCCCGCTTACCGTGGAAACCGCGTCCGCACTTCCCATCCATACCAGCCGCAGAGAGACGACTGACCATATGCTTGCCGCATTGTTATCGGATGATCCAGCCGTCATGCATGCGGGGATAACGGCAGGCCTCAACACCGGTGCTTCGCAACAAAACCTTCAGCAAGCAGATCTGGCGGCCCAGGCGGTGACGGCAACGCCAGTGCAAAGCCAGCCGGCTCCTCAGCAAATGCAGGGTCCCGTCATGAAGATGGGTTGACGATGCCTGCTCAATGCCCGCTGAGCAGCGCCGATGCCATGTAGCGTTACCCGCCCTGCTCAATCCAATGCCGCACCATGGCAAGGCGTTCCGACTGCCCGCCGGCCAAACGTTCAAACGCCACACCCATCGAGCGCAACCGCTCCAGGTACCAGTCATGCTGGGCATGGCGAAATGCTTCATCCCGCCGGGAACCATCCTGAACCATGGGGAAGTCGGGTTCGCAAAGATAAATCTTGTCATAGCGCGTGTACGCCAGCGCTTCCAGTTCCGGGTCGGCGCGGCCGAACTGGTCGAGGCAATACAGCAGCGTGGTCAGCGGCGTCGTGTCGCAAAACACGAAGCGCTTGGCCGCGCGGCAGGCAGCGGCTTCCTGTTCCAGTTGGGTATGCGCGATGTGGAGGTAATCGTCGAAAGTCAATGCGCCGCGCTTTTCGATCCATAGAGTGCGGCCGTACTCCGGCACCCAGGGCGTGCCGTACTCTTGCGCCAGGCTGCTGCAGATCGTGGTTTTGCCGCTCGATTCGCCTCCCAGGAAGGTAATGCGCGAGACGAAGTCGGCATAGATGGTGGGCGAGAGAAAATGACGCAGGCCATGGATGTCGGCGCGGATTTGTGTGCCGGAAACGGGCACGGCCTGCCTTGCGCGATCCACCATCACGTGCGCGACCGGGTGGGAAAAATGCTGCGACAGGGCCGCGGCAAAGCCGTCGCCATAGTCCTCGCTGGTGAACACGGCGTGGACCGCGGTGCCCAGCACTTCGCTGCATAGCAAAGCGGTGAATTGGCGCTGCGTGGCGTCGTCCGCGTCGTTGGCCGGCATCGGCGGCAGGCGTTTGCCGGCACGCTGCCAGCCAGCGACCTGCGCCGGCGTCACGACCAGGCTGTGCGCTTGCGGCGCAATCTCGCGCAGCCAGCGCGCGCGGCGCTCCGGTTCGCAGCCGGGGAATTCGGGATTGGAATAACTGATGACGTAGAGTTCGCCACACTGGCTTGCCGCCGCTTGCAGCAGTGCCTCATGCCCCTTGTGCAAGGGTGCAAACTTGCCGACCACCAGCCCGCGTGCAAACTTCATGCGGCAAGCTCGCGGCGCCAGCGGTGGAGCCCATACCAGGTGTTGAACCAGAAGAACAGATAGAGCGCGGCCGTCACATACAGCCCGCGCACGGCATACAGCGGCGCAGCCACCGAATTGACCACGAGCCAGGCATGCCAATTTTCGATGCGCCGCCCCATCATCAAAAGCTGGCCGAGAACAGAAAACGCGAGCACGATGGAATCGAAGAAGGGTGCGAAAGCCCGGGTATAGTGTTGCAGCAGCAAGCCGTACCCCAATGCCGCCAGCGCCGCGGCCACGGTGCAGACGACAAGCTGCGGCATGCCGGTACGGCGCACCGGCAGCGTGCCGCTGCCGCCGTGCAGCCAATGCCACCAGCCGATCATGCTGCTGACGATGAAGAAGGCTTGCAGCGTCACATCGGCATAGAGCTGGGTGTCATAGAACACCCAGGAGAAGAGCGCGCAGCTGACGATGCCGGTCCACCAGGTATGCACGCTGTTGCGCGCCGCCAGAACGATGGCGATGACGTTGCCTGCGTTGGCGCCGATTTCGATTGCCGATACCATGTCCCTGCCGTCCGGAAGCGTGTGAAATACGCGTGAAGTGCGCCATTATACTAATCGGCGTCCCGGACGGAGCGTGAATCAGATGCTCACGGCATGCTGCACTTCAGCCAGCGTCAGTTCAGGCGCGAAGCGCAAGATGAAGTCGTAAGCATAGGAACGCAGGTAAGCCCCGCGCCGTACCGCCAGGCGCGTGACGTTGGGAGCAAAAAGATGCATGGCATCGATCGCGCGCAAGCCTTTTTCCTTGCCTTCCCCGGCTGCCATGGAGGCCACGATGCCAACGCCGAGGCCGAGCGCGACGTATTTCTGGATCACGTCCGAATCCATGGCCGTCAGCACGATGTCGGTTTCGAGTTCTGCTTGCTTGAAGGCCTCGTCGATATGGCTGCGACCGGTGAAGCCGCGGTCGTAGGTAATCAGCGGGTAAGCCGACAGTTGCGCCAGATCGACCCTGTCGAAAGCCAGCAGCGGATGCCCTTCGGGCACCACCACAACGTGGTTCCAGGTATAGCAGGGGAAAGACACAAGATCGTCGAACTGGCTCAAGCCCTCGGTGGCGATGCCGATGTCGGCCTTGCCCGACAAGACCCATTCGGCGATGTGCTCGGGCGCACTCTGCTGCAGGGCCACGCGCACATCGGGGAAGGCATTGCGGAAAGTCTGCACCACTTGCGGCAAGACATAGCGCGCTTGCGTATGCGTGGTGGCCACCGTCAAGGTGCCCCTGGTTTCTCCGGAAAACTCGCGGCTGGCCTGGCGCAGGTTTTCCGCTTCGAGCAGCAGACGGTCGATGATGGGCAGGATGCCCTTGCCCGGACCGGTCAGGCCCGTCAGGCGCTTGCCGTTGCGTTCGAAGATTTCGACGCCGAGTTCGTCCTCGAGTTCTCGGATCTGGCGGCTTACGCCGGGCTGGGACGTGAACAGCACGTTGGCCACTTCAGTCAGGTTGTAGCCGCGCCGCGCGGTTTCGCGGATGGAGCGCAATTGTTGAAAATTCATTAATACAACCTCGATCACTTATTACTTATTCAGATATCAGGATCGAATGATCGCATTGGATTGTTATAAACAGAACGAATTTTTTGGAATGTTCTTAGATGGATTTTGAATAATGCCGTCGGAATCGCGTCTTGTAAGTTGGCGCGGAACGAAGTGAAGTCCATCAAAGGCAGGTTGTACAAACGCCTTAAGTGGGTACGCACACATGGCAATGTTGGGCCGGCCCCCGTCAGGCTTCCCGTTGCTCAGCGCTACCCTGCCGGTTCCAGGCGCGCCAACGAACCCAGCATGGCCAAGCCTTCCGGCCAATCGCCAAGGCCAGTCTCGGCGTTAATGTGTCCCACCGCGCCAAGGCAACGGTATTGCGCGCCCCATTGCCCGGCCCAGTAGGCAGCACGATCCTCGGCCATCCAGGGATCGGTGGTGCTGCCCAGCATGAGGGCGGGAAAGGCAAGCCTCCGTCCGTGCAGGATGTCGGCGAGGCCGAATTTTTCGGGATCGGCCGGCGCCACCATCAAGGCGCCTGCAATATGGGGCGCGCCGCACGCTGCGGCATGGACCGTGGTCAGGCAGCCGAAGCTGTGCGCGGCGATCAGCACCGGCTTGTCCGAGGCTTGCAAGGCTTGTTCAAGCTTGGCGGCCCAGCGCGGCAGGTCGGGCGTATTCCAATCGTCCTGCACCACGCGCTCGAACCAGGGGTGCAGCGCTTCCCAGCGAGATTGCCAGTGATCGACGCCGCTGCCGTAGAGGCCGGGCAAGGTCAAAACGCGGAATCGTGTCGGGTCGGGCAAGCTCATCGGGCATCAATCGTGCATCAAGCAGTTTCAAGGGTGGTGCCATATTCTACCGCCTCGGCCTGCGACAGAATGGCGCCGGGCACGTCCCACAGGAAGCCTTGGCCGCACACCGCCTGCCCCGCAAGATCGGCCAATTGCGCCAGCGGCGTGGCGACGGCGCGCGAATCGACCTTGTTGAACACCAACCTCGCGCCGCGCGCGGCCGCATCGCGCAGCAGGGCCCGCGCCTCTGTCCCCTGCGCGGCACAGCGCGCATCGAGCTTGATTACGTCGGGCAGCACATGGTCGAGCAGATGGCCCGCGTGACGCAGATCATTGGCCCGCACTGCCAGACGGAAGCCGTTGCGGCGATAGTTGTCCGCCACGTAGTTGAGCAGCCAATTCTCTTCTTCCGCTACGGCAGGCAATTGCAGCACGATGCGCTCCTGCGGCAACTCGAGCCGGCGCAGCACTTGCAGGAAGGCCATGCCGTGGTTGCTGCCTACGCCGCTCAGCAGGCGCGCATCGACGGAAAGAAAAAGATCGCGCCCGGCCGACCCAGGCTGGCGGAAAAAATTGACCGCGTGCAGCACGCGGCTCAGGCGGTCCAGCGCGATCGAATCGCTGTCGCCTGCGGCTTGATCGAGCACCTTCCACGGCGAAAGGCCGGCATCGCCTTCGGCGTCGTTGCGCACATAGCCCTCGAACGCGACGATGCGTGCCGAATCGATCTCGCGTATGGCCTGGAACGCGCTGGTCAGGGTGGCGCGGAAGAACCGCCCCACCACTTTGCCCTGCTTCCCGCTCCAGATCGAAGCATCGGAAGCCGTCTGGTGCAGGCGTTCGAGGTAGGCATCGAGCGTGGCATTCATGTCGTGTTCCGTTGGCGTTGGGGAGTCTGCAGCGTAACGACTACGGCATGAAAACAGAACGAATGCTTTTACGCTTCCTTATGCGGTTTTCAAATCAATGATGAAATAGACGCAAGATGGAGCGCCTGCGCTCCCCCTGATTCTTTTCAATTCAATGCACGAAGCGCGGAATCAGGATCACAGCCCAGGTCGCCAGCGCCAACGTGATCGACAGCAATACCGCCGCGCTGCCGAAGTCCTTGGCATTCTTGGACAAAGGGTTGCGTTCGAGCGAGACGCGGTCCACCACCGCTTCAACGGCCGAGTTGAGCAACTCGACGATCAGCACCTCGACGAACACACCGATCAGGATCAGCCTCTCGAACGGCGTCACCGGCAGGCATAGCGCGATCACCGCGGCGACGATGACGAGGATCAATTCCTGGCGGAAGGCATGTTCGATGCGCCATGCTTCGCGCAAACCTTCCAGGGAATAAAAGAAGGCCGACATGATGCGCTTCAAGCCGCTCTTGCTCTTGAATTCGGAAACGGGCATGAGCTCGGTCTCGATGGCGGGATCTTCAATGTTGCTCATAACGATTTTGACTTTCGTTGTCGGTAAAGTTCGCGGAAGGTCTTGCCCGACGGCGCGGGCATGTCGCGCGTATCGCTCCATCCGCTCGCAAAGGGCAGGCGCGCAATCAAGCGCTTGCTGCCGCCCATCCATTTCATCACACGCGCCGCGATCGCGGTCGCCGCACCATACAGCGCCGGCCTTTGCGCGGCGAAGCGCCACAGCGCCAGGCCGAAGTATTCCATGCCAGGCCGCATTCTTGCCGCAAACTGCTTTTCGCGCAATTTGCGCAACAGGTCGGGCAGCGGGATTTTAACAGGACAAACCACGTGGCACTCGCCGCACAGGGTCGAAGCTTGCGGCAGGTCGAGCGCGTTTTCCACGCCCACGTAGGACGGCGTCAGCACACTGCCCATCGGCCCAGGGTAGACCCAGCCATAAGCATGGCCCCCTATCTTCTGGTACACCGGGCAATGGTTCATGCAGGCGCCGCAGCGTATGCAGCGCAGCATGTCCTGGAATTCGCCGCCGATCAAGCCGGTAGGGCCGGCGTCGACCAGCACGACGTACATATGTTCCGGCCCGTCGCGCTCGCCCTGGGCGCACGGCCCGGTCAGCAGGGAAAAGTAATTCGAGATCGA
>DASVYZ010000758.1:0-2508 GCA_036391935.1 Burkholderiaceae bacterium
GAGCCGCGCTGCGGCGCCGAGCCGGCCAGCAAGTGGGCGCGGCGGCGGCGGTTGTGGTGCTGATCTTCGGCGATATTGGCCAGGTGCGAAAAGTAAGAGAAGGCGCGCACCACCGAAATGGTCTGGTCGCGTGTAAGTTTCTTCAGCAGCTTGTTCAAATCGGCGCCGGCCTGGTCATCGGCCTCGCGGCGGAAGCGCACGGCGGTCTGGCGGATGGTTTCCACGACGCCGAACACGGCTTCGCCTTCCTGATCGCGCAGCACGTCGCCGAGGAGGCGGCCCAGGAGGCGAATGTCTTCCTTCAGCGGCGCATCCTTGTCGGCCGATTTGATGTCGCGAATGCTCGCGGTCTTGGTCTTTTTGGGAGCGGGGGACAATTTTGCCGAACGACTAGCCGAACGTGCCGGCTTGGCGGATGCGGGTGCTGAAGCGGTCTTTGCCATGGTATATCAATGCAATATGCGTAATATGCGTGAACGAAAATGACCGATGGGGGGAGCGGTCGACTCTTGGCGATACGGTCCTGCCGGCAATCGGGAAGGATATTCCGGGTTAAAATCTTTGGATTGCACGCGGTACGATAGCCCGTGCAGCATATGCCAACCAGACAGCGAAAAGAGAGTCTTTTGAACGCCTCCTCCCCATCCAAGTTGACGATTGCCTCGCGCGAAAGCCGGCTAGCCATGTGGCAGGCCGAACATGTGAAGGCGCAATTACACCTATTATATCCGCACTGCAACATAGAAATTCTCGGAATGACCACGAGAGGCGATCAAATTTTGGATCGCGCCTTGTCCAAGGTCGGCGGCAAGGGCCTGTTCGTCAAGGAACTGGAAGTGGCCATGGCTGACGGCAAGGCCGATTTCGCGGTCCACTCGTTGAAGGATGTGCCCATGGAATTGCCGCCCGGCTTCGAGCTGGCTGCCATCATGGAGCGTGAAGACCCGCGCGACGCCTTCGTTTCGAACGACTATGCCTCTCTGGCCGATCTGCCCGACGGGGCCGTTGTCGGCACCAGCAGTCTGCGCCGCCAGGCCCTGATCTCGGCCCGCTTTCCCAAGCTGGTCATCAAACCGTTGCGCGGCAACCTCGACACCAGGCTGGCCAAGCTCGATCGCGGAGAGTACGCCGCCATTATCCTTGCCGCTGCCGGCTTGAAGCGCCTGGGCTTGCCGCAACGTATCCGCGGCTTGATATCGCCCGAAGAAAGCCTTCCGGCCCCGGGGCAAGGTGCGATGGCGATCGAAATCGTGTCCGACCGGGACGACCTGCGCGCCGCGCTCGCGCCTTTGAACCATTTGCCGACTGCGGCTGCGGTAACGGCCGAGCGTGCCGTCTCTCGCAGCTTCGGCGGCAGTTGCCAAATCCCGTTGGCCGCCTTCGCCACGGTGGAAGGTAGCGCCATGCACTTGCGCGCCATGGTGGCCACGCCCGACGGCGCCCGCACCGCGTTTGCCGAGGTGCGCGGCTCGGCCAACGAGGCAGAGCAATTAGGCAGGAACGTCACGCAACTGCTGCAGGCGCAGGACGCGGCCGCCATTCTGCAAGCCTGCGCAGCGGCGGAGTAAGCTGCGGTGGCAGGCAGCGTAGTCGTCACCCGGCCCGCCGCGCAGGCGGCAGAATTGCTGGCGCGTTTGGCTGCACTGGGGCGCGATGCCGTGTCGTTTCCGCTGCTGGAAATCCAGGCGCTGTCCGATAAAGGACCGCTACGTGCCGCCTTGGCCGATTTGTCCGCCGATTTGTCCGACTACGCGCTCGTGGCCTTTGTCAGCCCGAACGCCATCGACGCGGTGTTTGCCGAACTGCCGGCCTGGCCTGCCAGGTTGCCGATCGCCGTAATGGGTGAGGGCAGCCTGCACGCATTGGCTGTCCATGGCGTGACGGAGGCCGACACGGTGATCCACCGCCCGCGCGGTCCGCGCACCGATTCCGAAACCCTGCTTGAGGTGCTCGATCTGGCCGTCTTGCGCGGACGCAAGGTCATGATCCTGCGCGGCGAATCGGGGCGCGAATTGCTGGCCGACCGCTTGCGCAATGCCGGCGTGGACGTGGTCCAGGTCGCGGCATACCGGCGCAGCGCGCCCGCGTTTGATCAGCCCAGGCAGGTCCAGTTGCAAGCCTTGTTGAAAGGCAAAAATGACTGGATCGTGACCAGCTCGGAGGCCTTGCGCAACCTGGAACAGATGGTGAAACAATTGCCCATGGCGGATGCCGTCGCGAAAATGCAACAGCAGCGTCTGTTCGTGCCCCATGCACGTATTGCGGAAACCGCGCGCGCGGCGGGCTTTCCCGAGGTTCACATGAGCGCATCGGGCGACGAAGCGCTGCTTGGCGCGTTACAATCCTGCCTATGAGCGAAAACGAACAACCTTCCGAGCCCGTCCTTCCCCCGAATGCTTCCGTGATCGGGTCCGAGCCCACCGTGGCGGCAGCGGCTGTGGTGACGGTGGAAAAGCCGGCTCCCATGCCGCGCTGGGCACAAGTGGCGCTGGCCATCCTGGCCGTACT
>DASVYZ010000759.1:0-4474 GCA_036391935.1 Burkholderiaceae bacterium
AGCGAGAACGCGCTGCCGGTGCCGGCCGCGAGGCCCACCAGCTTGCCGTGGTATTCAACCTTGCCGCCGTAGATATCGGCCTGGATCTTCACCGGCTGGCCGATGCGCAAATTCTGCAATTCCGATTCCTTGAAGTTGGCATCGATCCACAACTGGTCGAGCGGCACGATGGACAACAGCGCCGTGCCGGGCACGATGTGGGCGCCGACCTGCACGCTGCGCTTGGCCACGTAGCCCGATGCCGGCGCGAGGATGGCATTGCGCCGCGCCGCGACCCAGGCGGCGAGGAAGTCGGCCTTGGCCGCCTGCACGCTCGGGTGGTTCACGATGTCGATGCCGGAAATGCTGGAGCGCGCCGCATCCCATTGCGCTTGCGCGACAGCCAGCGCGGCCTTGGCTTCGGCCACGGCCTGGCGCGCGTGCGTCACTTCTTCGGCCGAGAGCGTATGGTCGGCAGCCAATGGCGCGCGGCGCGCCAGATCGTCTTCGGCTTGCTGCAGCACCAGCTTGCGCTGCTCAATTGCGGCTTCATATTGCGCCACGTCGGCATAACGCTGGCGCAACTGGCGCACCGTGGCGGCGAGCTTGGATTCAGCCTGGCGCAGGCTCAAGTCGGCATCGAGCGGGTCGAGCTTGATGACTTCGGCGCCGGCCTTGACCATCTGCGTTTCGTCGGCGCGGATTTCCTGCACGTTGCCCGAGACTTGCGAAGTCAGCGTGATCAGGTTGCCGCCGACATAGGCGTTGTCGGTGGTCTCGCGTTGGGTCAACACGGTTTCGTAATACACGCCATAGGCAATGCCGGCGATGACGAACAGCGCGGTCATGCCCAACAACACGTTGCGCCGCTTCTTGCCGTCGGCGTAGGTTTGGCTTTCGGTGGTCATGGTGTTTCTCTTTATTGTTACGATAGTGCGGCGGCATCGGTCTGCGGCACCAGGTAGCCGCCTCCCAGGGCTCTCACCAGGGTAATGTCGTTTTGGATTTGCCGGCCTTGCAGCTGCAGCTCCGCATCGCGCGATCGCGCCACGCCGAGTTGCGCCGACAGCAGCGCGGCCTGGTCGGCCAAGCCCTGCCGAAAGCGCGATTGCGCACCCTTGAGCAACGCCTTGGTGGCGGCACTTGTGGCATTCTGTTGTTCGATCAACTTTTGCGTACCCTGGATCGCCACGCCGCTCTGCGCCACTTCGCGCACGGCTTCGAGTACGGCTTCGTTGTAGTCGGCAATCGCTTCATTGCGCCTGCTGCGTGAACCGGCCAGCTTCGCATTCAAGCGGCCGTTGTCGAACAAGGGCAGGTCGAAGGTGGCGCCGATGAAGAAGGTGCGGCTCGGCGCCTTGAGCAAGTCTTCGAAAGCGATCACGTCGTTGCCGACGAAGCCGGTCAGGTTGATGTCGGGGTAGAACGCGGCCTTGGCCGAATCGATGCGGTCAAGCGAGGCTTCGACGCGCCAGCGCGCAGCCTGCAGATCGGGCCGGCGCGAAAGCAGGTCGCCGCCCAATTGCGCCGGCAAGGCCGGTTCGGGTTGCGGCAAGGCATGCGGCGTCAGGTCGTCCAGCGCCTGCGCGTCGCCGCCGATCAAGGCACGCAAGGCTTCGCGCTCATGCGCAATCCCGGTTTCCAGGCGCGTCACTTGCTGGTTCGTCGCGCCCAGATCGATCTCGGCCTGGCGCTCGGCGGAAGAGGCGGCCACGCCATGCGCGACGCGCTTGGCCTTGTCGGCCAGGAGTTGCTGCTGCAGATCCTGCATCTGTTTCAGATTGTCCAGCCGTGCCCAATCGGCCTCGATGCTGTAATAAGCCTGGGCCACGGCGGACACGAGGTTTTCTTCCGCAGCGGCGTTTTCCGCCAGGCGCGCATTGACCTCGCCGACGGCTGCGCCGATCGCAGCCTTGTGCTTGCCCCACCAATCGACAGGGTAAGTCGCGACCAGTTGCGGTGTGGTCTCGGTGTACCAGGCGCCGCCGATCGGCGGCGGGAAGAAGCCGTTGCCCGAATAGCGTTGGCGATTGATGGACGCGTCCGCATCGAGCCTGGCGCCCTGATCGGCCGCGTTGAACTGCAGCGCGGCGCGCGCGGAGGCGAAGCGCGCATCGGCCGCCTGCATGCTCGGGCTGTCTTTCAAGGCTTGCGCGATCAACGCATTCAATTGCGTATCGCCGTAATGCGTCCACCATAGGGCCGGCGGCCAGCCTTCATGCGCGAGCTTGATGCTCTGCGCCAGTTGCGCGCTGGCGAGATCGCGTCGCGGCAACACATTGTTGTCGTCCGACATGCCGGCGCACGCGCCGAGCGCGAGCAGCAGGACGGCGGATAGGATCTTGGGAGCGAGGGTGTGTTTCATGGCTAGGTCCTTCTATTCCATGGCCGCATGATCGACCGTCGGCGCGGCATTGGTCGCCTTGGCCGGACGGATCACGAGCAGGAGCGGAATCACGGCCAGGGTCAGCAAAAGCATCAGGCGAAAATCGTCGAGGTAGCCGATCATCGCGGCTTGACGCGTGATCTCGCTATTCAGGCTGGCAGCGCCGACATTGCTGCTCACGCCATAAGCCGCGGAAATTGCCGGGTCAAGCAAGCCTTGGTTGGCGATATTGATCTTTTCGGTCAGCGAAGCGTGCGCCGTGGCGCTATTGCGCACCAGCAGCGTCTGCACCAGCGAGATGCCGATACTGCTGCCGATGTTGCGGATCAGGCTGTACATGGCCGTGCCTTGCGCGCGCATCTCGGGCGAAAGCGTGGCGAAGGTGGCGGCCGACAGCGGCACGAACACCAGGCCGAGGCCCAGGCCCTGGATCACGCCGGGCCAGACGATGTTGGACTTCTGCAGCGCCGGCGCATAGCCGGCCATCTGCCATAAGGAATAGGCCGTGATGGCAAAACCGACGGCGAGCAGGAAACGAAAATCGACCTTGCCCACCAGTCGCCCGACGATCATCATCGCGATCATGGTGCCGAAGCCGGAAGGCGCGGTGACGAGGCCGGTATCCTTGGCCGAGTATCCCATCAGGTTTTGCAGCATGGTCGGCATCAGCGCGCGCGTGGCGAACAGCACCAGGCCGACGATGAAGATGAACAGCAGGCCCGTGACGTAGTTCGAATTCTTCAGCAAGTGATAATCGACGAAGGACTTGTGGGCCGGCGTATACATGGTGTGCGCCACGAAATAGGCGAAGCTGACCAGCAGGACGATCAATTCGATCCAGGTTTCGAGCGAGGTAAACCAGTCATTCTGTTCGCCGCGGTCGAGAAACAACTGCAGCGCACCGATAGCCAGAGAGAGCGTGGCGAAGCCGAACACGTCGAAATCCATGCGGCGCGCAGCCGGCGCGGGTTTGATGAACTTCCAGATGCCGTAGAACGCCATCGCGCCGACCGGCACGTTGATGAAGAACACCCAGCGCCAGTTGTAGCTGTCGGTCAGCCAGCCGCCCAGGGTCGGCCCGAGGATCGGCCCGACCATCACGCCCATGCCCCATACGGCCATGGCCGAGCCATGCTTTTCGCGCGGGTTGATATCGAGCAGCACGGCCTGCGACAGCGGCACGAGCGCCGCACCGAACACGCCCTGCAGCAGGCGCGCGATCACGATCTGCGCCAGCGAGCCGGCCACGCCGCACAGGACCGAGGCGAGGGTGAAGCCGAACACCGAAGCGAGAAACACATTCTTTTGGCCGAAGCGGTCGCACAGCCACCCGGTCAAGGGCGTAGCGATGGCGGCAGCCACGATGAAGGAAGTCAGCACCCAGGTAATCTGGTCTTGCGAAGCCGACAGGCTGCCCTGCATGTGCGGCAAGGCCACGTTGGCAATGGTGCCGTCGAGCGCCTGCATGATGGTCGCGAGCATGATGGAAATCGTGATCATGCCGCGGTGCTGGACGCCGCCTGCGGAGGAGGGAGTGCTCATGGATGGTTCGCGTGCCGGCAAGCCCTTTTGGGGCTTGCAAGTAGAATATAAGCATTCATATCATTAGACATCTAACGAAAATTGTATTATGATTCGCACCGTAAAACAAGCGGTGTTTGGGGCGTAGCTCGCGGTTTTCCCCACCCGGAGCGAAATTTACGTTTCTGCTACACTACATGAGTAATTAGGGTACTAATTATCTGAGGGCTTCGGTTTTGACTACCCTGGAAGAACGCTTCTCCGGTGCGTTGCACAACACGTCGCGCGCGTGGAAGGCCGCCATCGACCGTCGCTTGAAGTATCTCGGCATGAGCCAGGCGAGCTGGACCACGATCGCCGCGATCGCCAAGTCCGATGCGCCGATGTCGCAGATCGAGTTGGCCAACAAGCTCGGCATCGAGGCCGCCACCATGGTCACGATGATAGACCGCCTGTCGAAAGCGGGATTGATCCTGCGCGAAGCATCGCCGGTCGACCGGCGCGTCAAGCTGATCGTCCTGACCGGGGAAGGCAAGAAACTGTTCGCCAAGGTCAAGCACGAGGCCGACATCTTCCGCACCGAACTGC
>DASVYZ010000760.1:0-8845 GCA_036391935.1 Burkholderiaceae bacterium
TGGTCGCGGCACGCCGCTGCCTCGGCTTGCCGCGCGGCGCGGCATTCGGCTTGTTTGCACTGGCACGCACGGTCGGCTGGATTGCCCACTTCCTGGAGCAGCGCCGCACACCCGGTTTGATACGTCCGCGCGCGACCTATGTCGGTCCTCAGCCGCAGCAGGGCGCGGTGCCGCTCGGCCGCATTATTCGCCCCGGCCGGAATCGAGCCCTTCCAGGCGCGAGATGAGTTCGCGATTGTGCCGGCTGACTTCAAACAGCCGGAACGCATCGCGCAGGCACGCCATGACCAGCGCTTCGTTCCATGGCTTGGCCAAAAATTTGAAAATCGCGCCGTTGTTGATGGCGTCGAGCATGGGCCCCATTTCCAGCGTCTCGGACATCACCATGCGGATCGAATCGGGATAGAGATCGCCGATACGTTTCAGGAACTCCGTCCCCGTCATCCCGGGCAGATCCTGATCGCACAGCACCACGCCGGCATTGCGGGTGGCCATCGCTTCGAATCCTTCCGCCGGTGTCGCGGCGCAGACCAGCACGGTCTTTTCTCGCTCCAGTATGCGCCCAAGATGCTGCAAGGCATCCCTCTCCTGCGTCAGCAATAGCAGCACGCGCTCGGCTCCGTTCGCCTGCGGCGCCGGCTTGATGCAGCGTCCGCTCCTGAGCAATTCGGCGAAGTCGCCTTCGGACAGCGGCTTGCTGAAGAAATAGCCCTGGATTTCTTCGCAGCCCAGGCCGCGCAAATAGCCCAGTTGCGCCTCGGTTTCGACGCCTTCGGCGATCACAGTCATGTTGAGGCTGTGCGCCATGCCGACCACGGCGCGCGCGATAGCTGCGTCGCCCGGGTTGGCCGTGATGTCGGAGACGAAGCTGCGGTCGATCTTGATGCGCTCAACCGGCAGGCGCTGCAGATAGGACAGCGAGGAATAGCCGGTGCCGAAATCGTCGAGCGCATGGCTCACGCCGATTTCATTCAGGCTCTGCATGGTGCGGATCACGGCATCGGCATTGAGCAGCACGATTCCCTCGGTCAATTCAAGCTCAAGCCATTGCGGATCGAGCTGCGAGAATTCGAGCGCGCGCTTGACCATGTCGTGGATGTCGCCATCCTGAAACTGGCGCGCCGACAGGTTGACCGCCATGCGTATCGGGGGCAGTCCCTCGTCCTGCCACTTGCGGTTGATGCGGCATGCTTCCTGCATGGCCCATTCGCCGACGTCCCAGATCATGCCCGTCTCTTCCAGGAGCGGAATGAATTCGAGCGGCGAGACGATGCCGTAATTGGGCCGCATCCAGCGTATCAGAGCCTCTGCGCCGATCACGCGGCCGCTCACCAGGTCGACCTGGGGTTGGAAATGCAGCACGAATTCCTTGTTTTTCAAGGCGCGGCGCAAGGCGTTTTCCAGGTCGAGCCGGTGGCGCGGGCCATGTTCCATGTGCGGTGCGAAGAAACGATAGACGGTGCCCGGTTCGCGCGGCTTCATGTTGGCCGCCAGCATGGCGTGGTTCAACAACATGTTGACCGGGCCGTCCTGCGGGTACCGGGAAATGCCGATGTAAGGTTCGAGATACACTTCGCGTCCCTGCACCACGATCACTTCCGCCATGGCGCGATAGACCAGCTTGGCCGCATCCTCGAGCTGGGTGTCGCTCTGAAAATTGTCGAACAGGACCACGAATTGCGATTCCGCCACGCGGGCGACGAAACCGGAATTGAGCGCCGATTCGAGCTTGCTGGCCATCAGGCGTGAAATTTCGGCGCCGTTCTCTTGCCCCAGCGTTTGCAGCGCGCCGTGGAAGCGCGTCAGGCTGATGGCAAGTATGCCCAGCGTGCTGGCCATGCGCGCGATTTCGAACAGGCGCGACTCGAACAGGACGTGGCTCGGCAAACCCGTCTCGCCATCGTAATAGGCCAGGTATTGCATCTTGGACTCGGCAATCGAACGCTGCTCTTCGCGCCGCATGACGCCGAGCGCAAAGGAGATGTCGTCCGCCACTTCGGTCAGCAGGCGCAATTCCTTGTCGGTGAAATAACCGGGGCTGGTAGCCGCAACGGTGAAAGCGCCGATCACCTTGCCCTCCAGGCGCAAGGGAAACGAGGCCGCGGCTTGCAGATCGTGCGCGGCGATTTCGCGGTGGATCGCATGCAACGGCGAGTCGGCCAGCAGGTAGTTGACGACACAGGGCTCGCCGTCCTGGATGGCGCGCGAGGCCGGGCTTTGCCGTTCGGTTCCCGCGGCGGTGGCCATCAGGTGCATCTTGAGGATCATGCTCGCTTCGCCGGCATGCGCCACCAGCGAAACGCGCCCGCTATTGGGTTCGGACAGACCGACCCAGGCAAGGCTGAATCCGCCATGGTCGATGGCGATGCGGCAGATCGAGGCAAACAGGTATTGCGGATCTTCCGCGCGCACGATGGCCCGGTTGATCTGGGACAACATCGCATAGAGCCGCGTCGTGCGCGCCAACTCCTCTTGCAGCAGATACAGGCTCGAATTGGGGTCAGCCAGAGGCATTGCCGCCTCCCAGCAATTGTTGCGTCATTTCCTTGAGCTTCCAGCGGTCCACCGGTTTGAGCAGCAAGCCGGCCGCGCCGGCCGCATCCATGCGCGCGCGCGACCCGGAGTCGTCCAGGGCGGTCACCATGACGACGTCGATCTCCTGCAGATCGGGCATGGCCTTCAAGCGGCGCAGCACTTCGAAGCCGTCCATGCCCGGCATCATCAAGTCGAGCAGGATGAGATCGGGCTTGTCGGCCATCGCGGCCGACAGGGCGGCTTGTCCGGAACCGACGGAAGCGACCCGATAGCCATCGGAAGTCAGGAGCGTCTCCAGAAGCTTGCGATTGCGCGCATCGTCGTCCGCGACCAGAATCTTCTTAATGCTCTCCAATTTCCACCCCCTGGTTTCCCGACCGGACACCGGCTACAGCGACAAGACCCGCCTCACCTCTTCCAGAAAACTTTGATAGCGGATGGGTTTGGCGATGTAACTGTCGCATCCGCTGTCGAGCATCCTGTTTTCATCGCCCTTCATGGCAAAGGCCGTGAGAGCCACGATTTTCAGATGCCTGGTTGCCGCTTCCTGCCGTAATAGCCTGACCGCGGTCAACCCGTCCATGTCAGGCAATTGTATATCCATCAAAATGATGTCAGGCAAATGCAATTGTGCCAGTCTTACTCCCTCCGTGCCATTTTCCGCCTGCAGCACGCGGTAGCCGTCTTTTTCCAGCAACATCGTGACGAGCTTGATGTTCGCGGGCGTGTCCTCCACGACCAGCACCGTTTTGCCATTCATGTGGCAAAACCCTCCCGGCGCGCATCGGCCGGCATGCCCTTGGCATCCTTTTCAGAATTCTCGGGCTTCCCGCCCTGCCGTACTCCGGCCGCGCCCAAGCGCTCCTGCAACAGGCGCCGGTCGTCGCCGGTGAGACTTTTCCCCGTCATGACCACGATGGGAATCAACGCCGTCTCACTGCGCGCCGCCAATTCACCTATCACGTCGAAGCCGTTCATATCCGGCATCAACAGGTCCAGCACCACCAGATCCGGTATTTCGCGCCGGCATACTTCCACGCCTTCCCTGCCGCTATAGGCACGCAGCACGCGAAAACCGCCATCTCCCAGGCATGCCGCCACCAATTCAACCGCCTTGGGATCGTCGTCGATCGCCAGCACGGTTGCGCCGGCACGCTTGCGCGTCAAGCCGAGGCTGGCCAGGACGGCCATCAATCCCTCGCGCGTGATCGGCTTTTGCAGCACGTTGGCTATGCCCAGCGAAAATCCGCGCGCCTGTTCGTCGACCACCGACACGATCACCACCGGCACCTTGGTCAGCGAGGAATCCGAGCGCTTGATCAGGGTCAGCAATTCCCAGCCATCCATATCGGGCAGGAGCACGTCGAGCACGATCAGATCGGGGCGTTCCTGCTGCAACAGCGCCAAGGCATCGCGTGCCGCGGCGACCTGGCGCACCAGATAGCCGGCTTCAGTCAATTGCTGCACAATCAGCCTGGCCGCCGTCTCGCTTTGTTCGATCACCAGCGCCCGACGCGTGCCGGCCTCGGCCCGATCCATCGTCGTCAATGCCGCCTTGAGTGTGTTCGACTGCAAGGCGCCGATTTCGGTTCCTTCCACGCCAGCCTCGCGCCAAGGCAGCCAGACGAAGAACTTGCTGCCCTTGCCCGGGGTGCTGGCCATCGCCACCGTGCCGCGATGCAGTACCGCCAAGCGCGCCAGCAGCACCAACCCCAGGCCCGTTCCTTCGGCCGAACGCGCCACGGATACGTCGAGCTGCGAAAACGCCTGGAAAAGGCGCGGCGCATCCGCCGCCGATATGCCGGTCCCGGTGTCGGATACGGCAATCTCGATAAAATCGGTGAACGCCGATGCCGCCAGCGGCATCTTGATCGTGGTTTCGGCGGGCTCATGCCAAGCCTCGACCGCCTCGCGCCCCACTTCGCGTGCGCTCAACTCGATGGTGCCGCCGTCAGGCGTGAATTTCACCGCGTTGGACAAGAGATTGAACACGATCTGCTTGGTCTTGCGCGCATCGACCTGCGTCTTGCCGATGGGGCGCTCAATAGCCAGCTTGACGTCCAGATGCTTCTGCGCGGCCTTTTCCTTGATGATGGAGAGGCTGTTGCGCAGCAAGATGTCGATCTCGACAGGCTCAAGATCGAGGCTCATCTTCCCGGCTTCGATTTTCGACAGATCCAGGATATCGTTAATCAAAGACAACAAATGCTGGCCGCTTTCAAAAATTTCGCTGACGTACTCATGCTGCGGCGGCGACATGGGACCGACCACCCCATCCTTGAGCACGTCGGAAAAACCGATGATGGCGTTCAAGGGCGTGCGCAATTCATGCGACATGTTGGCCAGGAATTCCGATTTCAAGGCGCTCCCGGCTTGCAATTGACGGTTGCTTTCGCCCAGCAAGCGGTTGGCGTTTTCCAGACGCTCGCTCAAGACTTGCAGTTCGCGCGATTCGTGCCTGGCCTTGTCGTGCGCATCGGCCAATTGCGCGTACAGACGTACATTCTCCAGCAGCAGCATGGCAAGCACGAAACCGGCGGCGACAGCACCGTAAATGCGGCCGGCGTAGAAACCGAGGTCATAGCGCCCGGCATTGAACAGCGCCGACAATCCGATATCGAACAGCCAGGCCCACAGCACCACCATCAGCCACAGGTCGAGCACCACCAGGGGCTTGCTGCGCCATAGCAGCAGCAAGGCGCCGGCACACAACAGCCAGATGACGGACACGGCGGCAGTCAAGACGCCGTTCGTGACGTTATCGACGATCAATACGGGTAGTTCTGCGCCGGAGGTCGCCAGGCGCACCAGCAGCAGCGCCGTCAGCAAGGCGAAGCCGGCACCGGCGATGCCGGCGGTGACATGGCCGCCAGGAGAGGCGATGCGGCCCTTGGTCAAGGCATAGGCCATGACGAACAAGGGAAAGCCGCCATGCCAGAACATGTAGATCCACGCCGTCGTTTGCGTGCCGCCGCCGATCAGCCCCTGGCTTGCAAATCCATTCGGGAAACTCAGCGCATGCCCCACTTCCATGAAGGCCGCAAACAGGTAGGCGCTGACCAGGCACAGCAAGGCGCGCGACCGCAAGATCCGGAATTGGCCGAACAGCAGCAAGGCGGTGATCAAATCGATCACCACGAGCAACGTTTCATAGACCGGGATAAAGGTGGAATTGTGCGGCAGGGGCAGCTTGGCGAACGGCAGCAGGATGCAAAACAGCACAGCCGACACGCCGACGAGCCAACGCGCCGCCAAGCGCTCATTCGGCCCCGCCGGCAGCGTCGAGAAAAAATGCGCGTTGTTCTCCGGATTTTCGTTCTTCATTGTCCGTATTCTGCCGCGAAGTAGACCTACTCGACCAGCGCGGACGCCCGACATCCGTCAAATTTGACAGGAACTCCGCCCCAAGACAAACAATTATCCGGGCAAACTGCTGCGCCGACTACTGCGATACCATGGAAGGTACGACACCCGCAACGACATCCACAACCATACTTCAACCTGAGGTAGAGATGAACGCCATACCCGACTGGATACTCTTCTCGCTCGGTTCCGCCTTCTTCGCGGGCCTGACCGCCATCTTCGGCAAGCTCGGCGTGGGCGGCATGAATTCGAACCTGGCGAGCTTCATTCGCACAGTGGTGATTCTACTCGTAACCGCCGGCATCGTCTCCTGGCGCGGCGAGTGGCAAAAACCCGAGGCCGTCGCGCCGTCCTCCTGGCTCTACCTTGTGCTATCCGGCCTCGCCACCGGCCTGTCATGGCTATGCTACTTCCGCGCCCTGCAAAGCGGACCGATCAGCCGCGTGGCCCCGCTCGACAAGCTTTCGGTGGCCTTCGCGATCATCCTCGGCTTGATTGTCGTCGGCGAAAAGCCGAGTTGGCCGATGGCCATCGGCGCTTCGCTGATCGTGGCAGGGTCCATCGTGATCGTCGTCTCCTAGGATAGGGCAAACCAGGTCGAAAGTTTAGGCCGGAATGCCGGTAATTTTCCCGCCTGGCTTCATTTGGCGCGCAATTCGGCAAGTTCATGATATTGCGCTATGATGGTCAAATCGATCACATCGCCATCTCCCTCCGAGGCCCCAATGAAAAGCGACAGCGTCGTCATCAAGATGCTCAACAGCCAGCTCACCAATGAACTCAGCGCCATCAACCAGTATTTTCTGCACGCGCGCATGTATCGCCACTGGGGCCTGGAGAAGATCGGCAAAAAGGAATATGAGGAATCAATCGGCGAAATGAAGCATGCCGACAACCTGATCCACCGCATCCTCATGCTCGGCGGCTTGCCGAATTTGCAAGCCCTGCACAAGCTGATGATAGGCGAGACGGCACCCGAAATGCTCGAATGCGACTTGAAGCTGGAGCGAACTGCGCAAAAGACCGTCAAGGAAGGCATCAAGGCTTGCGAAGAGCATGGCGATTACGTCAGCCGCGCCATTTTCCAGGAGATCCTGGAGGACACCGAAGAGCACATCGACTGGCTCGAAACGCAGATCGAATTGATCGGCCGGATCGGACTGGAAAACTACCTGCAGGCGCAGATGTGACAAGTTCGGTATAAGGTACCGCTTTTTAGCTCCGTCTTCAGTTCATTTCTTGCAGCATTTCGCTGCAAGAACTATGATGAACGTAGGCATTACCTTTGTGAAACTTGCGGTGGCCAGCGCAATGTCCAGTATTTCGTCCGTTTCCTCCAGCTCCAGTTCGGGCGCCAGCAGCGCCGCGCAGCAGGCTGTCGTACAGCAGGCCAAACGCGCGGCCGAGCAGGCCGAGGGTACGGCGCGGGCACTGGAGACACAGGCGGCCAATGCGCAAACGCGCGCGGCCGAAGCGGAAAGCTATGCGCGTACGCTCAATATCCAGGCCGGGCAGGCGCAACTGGGTGCGGGTTATTCCGAACAGCGCCTCTCCGCATTGCAATTGTCCGGACAGATCACCAGTGAAATCGCAGGCGGGCCAAGCTATACTCCCAGCACGCCCGTGCAGCAGGCGATAGCCTATTCGCTTGCGCCACGGCCTGCCCCCCTGCCCGTGAGCACGGCGCCGGTGCTCAATACCCAGGGCCAGATAACCGGCAAGATCATCAACACCAGCGCATAGCAAGCTACGGTTGGCCTTGCTGTTTGATGCGCCGTTTTCCAGGAGACCGACATGTCTGTTTCTTCAGTTCCCAGCTCGACCGGTGCGATCGGCCAAGCCCTGCAAGCACCCAAGACGGCTCACCGGCAGAATGCCGGGCCTGCGGAGGCCTTTACCCAGAATGGCGGCACGCAGCAGGCGCGGCCGCAGACGCAGACCGTGCAAGCGCCCAAGCCGGTCGTCAATGGTCAAGGCCAAAAGACCGGCCAGATTCTCAACACCACGGCTTGACACCATCCCTCGCGGAGCGACCGCAATTGCCATTGCGTTCGCTCCCGTCATCGCGCCGCGCTGCCGACTGCATGCGCGGGCATCCTTTTTGAAAGCACATGTGACGATCATCGCCAGCACGGAACGTACGCGCGACTTGAGCGCAGCCATACGCCACCACATGGAGGGGCGCTACGACGAAGCCGAAAAGCTGTACACCCAACTGCGCGAAGCCAATCCGCGCGACGAGGAAGTGCTCTATCTGACCGGCGTCCTGTGCTGCGATCTCGGCATCTTCGCGCCCGCCTGCCGTTTCCTCGAACAAGCCTTGATCGAGAACCCGGTTTTTCCCGAAGCCAGCGCGCAACTGGTCAAGGCCTGCGCCGGCAATGCGCAGCAGGCGATCGAGCAAGGCGATTTCGCCGCCGCCGAAGCGGCGTGCCGGCGCGCCTTGCAGCTCGACGCGAATGCCGCCGTTGTCTGGCGTACGCTGGGCCAGATGGCGCTCATGAAAACAGCATGGGGGCAGGCCGAAGCCTGCCTGGAAAGAGCGCTGCAAGGCGCCCCCGACGATCTCGATGCCTTGAACTGGCACGGGCTGGCTTGCGTGCAACTGCAAAAGTATGCGCAAGGGCGCGCTTCACTGGAACGCTTGCTGGCGCTCCAGCCGGATCTGCCTCAGGCGCAGACCAATCTCGGCCTGTGTTTGCTGGGTCTCGGCGAATTGCAGCCGGCCGAAGCCTGCTTCCAGCGCGTATTGCAATCGGCACCGGGCGACATCGGTGCGCGGATCAATCTGGCCAATACGCTACGCATACGCGGCAAGGCGGAAGAGGCGCGCAACGTCCTCGAATCGGTGATTCGCGATGCGCCGCAATCGGTCGAAGCGCACAACAACCTCGGCACCGTACTGCAAGACCTGGGGCAGGCGGAGGCGGCACGCGAACGGCTGGAA
>DASVYZ010000761.1:0-2343 GCA_036391935.1 Burkholderiaceae bacterium
TGCGTGGCGGCCATCGGGTCCGATACCGGCGGCTCGATCCGTATTCCCGCCGCACTGTGCGGCCTGGTCGGCTTCAAATCGACCGCGCGCCGCGTGCCCACCGCCGGCGCGATCCCGCTTTCGACCACGCTCGATACGATCTGCGCGATGACGCGCTCCGTCGGCGACTGCGTCCTGATCGATAGCCTGATCGCCGACGCCCCCTTGCATGTGCCCGAGCTGCCGCTGCGCCGCTTGCGCCTGGCCCTGCCGACCAACTTGATGCTCGACGAGCTTGAGCCCCACGTCGCCGCCAGCTTTTCTTCCGCCGTGGCGCGTCTCTCCGCCGCAGGCGCGGACATTGTCGAAACCGTCCTTGCGCCTCTCGACGAATGCGCCGCCCTGAACAAGTTCCCTGGGGTAGAGGCCTACGCCTGGCACCGCCGCCTGCTGGAACAGCGCGAAGCGCAATACGACCAGCGCGTTTCGCGCCGCATCAAATACGGTGCATCCATGAGCGGTGCCGACTACATCGCCATGCAGGCGGCGCGTGCCGACTGGATTGCCCGCATGGAAACCATGCTCTCGCCCTATGACGCTCTGATCGCGCCGACCGTGCCCATCGTCGCCCCGCCGATTGCGGACCTGGAAGCCTCGGACCAGGCATTTTTTGCCGCCAATGCCAAGGTCTTGCGCAACACCCTGACGATCAATTTCCTTGACGGCTGCGCCATTTCCCTCCCTTGCCACGCACCCGGCACCCTGCCGGTGGGTCTGATGCTGGCCGCACCCGCCATGCAGGACGCCAAACTGTTGGCAATCGCGAAAGCTGTGGAAGCCGTGTTGGGAATTTACGAATGATTGCCCGGTGTGCTGTTTCACGCTAATCGGCACAAAATAAAACCGAGGCATTGGGGCTGGACGCAAAGCGCAGCGATACGCGGTCGTATCGCGAGGATTGGCAGCAACGCCACAGGACCAAATGCGCGGTTTTATGTGTCGATTAGCGTGAAACACTACACCGCTTATGGTGCGACGCGATAAAATGTCGCTCCACCGGTGCGGTTCCAATACCGCACCGGTGTATAACATTCAGGGAAGACAATGGAAGTTGCAGTAATCGGTGGCGGTGTCATGGGCGTCTGCACCGCCTACTTTCTCGCCGAAGCCGGCCATGCCGTCAGCGTGTTCGAGCGCCACGGCAATGTCGCCGAACAAGCCAGTTTCGGCAATGCCGGCATCGTCGCGCCGGCTTTCGCGACGCCCTGGGCCATACCGGGCGCGCCGCGCAAGCTGTTCGCGACGCTGTTCAAGGGCAGCAGCCCTTTCATCTTGAAGCGTCGCCTCGACCCCGTCATGTGGCGCTGGCTGTCGCGCTGGATCTCGGAATCGGAATTGCAGCGTTTCCGCAACAACCTCCAGCGCATGCAACGCATGGCACACTACAGCCGTTCCGTGTTGCAGCAGGTGCGCGACTATGAAAAGCTCGACTACGAGCAAACTTCGGGCTATCTGCAATTGTTCCGCAGCGAACGCGACCTCGCGTTGGCGCAGCCGCTGTTGGACATGATGGTGGAACAGGGCTTGCCGCACCAGGCGCTCGATGCCCAAGCAGCGCGTGCCATCGAGCCGGGCCTGTCGGCGCACGTGCCGCTGGCCGGTGCCTGGCATTTCAGCGAGGATGCCACAGGCAATTGTGCGCTGTTTACCAAACAGTTGAAACAGGTGGCGCAATCCATGGGCGTCGATTTCCAGTTCGGTTGCACAATCAAGGCGATCGAGACGCATGGGCGTCGCGTGGGCTTGCACGTCAACGGGGAATTGATCCACGCCGACGCCGTGGTGGTCGCGGCCGGCATAGACAGCGCCCCGCTGCTGACGCCGCTGGGTATCGCGGTGCCGCTCTACCCTGTCAAGGGCTATGCCGCCACGGCGCCGATCAAGGATTTCGAGCACGCGCCGCTATCGGCGGTGTTCGACGATGCCAACAAGGTCTCGATCGCGCGCATGGGCAATCGCGTGCGCGTGGCCGGTCTGGCGGAGTTCGGCGCGCGCGATAATGAATTGAATGAAACGTCGCTGTGCAAGCTGATACAGGTCGGCGAAGACTGGTTCCCCAGCGCCGCCAACTATAGCGGCGCGCAGTATTGGTGCGGCATGCGTCCCATGCTGCCCGACGGCCCGCCGCTGATAGGCGGTTCGGGCGTCCCCGGCGTCTATCTCAACATCGGCCACGGCGCCACGGGCTGGACCATGGCCGCAGGTTCCGGTAAATTGGTAGCCGACCTCGTCACGGGCCGCGAGCCCGATATCGATACCGAAGGCTTGAGCATCGCCCGTTTCACTCTCTAACCGCTAACCGCA
>DASVYZ010000762.1:0-2258 GCA_036391935.1 Burkholderiaceae bacterium
TAAAGGTGCTGCCTTGGTTTATCCCGGCGCTCGCGGCTTCCACGGTTCCGCCATGCAATTCGACCAGGCGCTTTACCAGCGATAGCCCTATCCCCAAGCCGCCTTGCGCGAGCTGTTCGCCATGTTTCAATTGCTCGAACATGGCAAACACCGAAGCCAGCGATTCCGGCGGGATGCCTATGCCCGTGTCGGCCACGGCGATGCGCAGCTCGCCGCCCCGGCGCCGCGCCGAGAGGCGGATACGCCCGCCGGCGGGCGTGTACTTGGCCGCATTGTTCAACAGGTTGCTGATCGCCTGGGCGATCCGTGTCGGATCGATGTCGGCATACAGCGGTTCTTCGGGCGTATCGATTTCCAGCGTATGGCGCCCGGCCTCGATCAGCGAAGAACTGGTTTCGAGCGCGGCATGGATTACCCCTCCCAGATCGACGTGTTTCTTTTTGAGATTGAAACTGCCCTTGGTGATACGCGCAATGTCGAGCAAGTCATCGACCAGGTGCACCATGATGGAGAGTTGGCGCTCCATGATTTCGCTGGTGCGTGCCAGCATTGCCGGGTTGTTCATTCCCAGGCGCATCACTTGCAAGCCGTTGCGCAGCGGCGCCAGCGGATTGCGCAATTCATGGGCCAGCGTGGCCAGGAATTCGGTGCGGCGCCGGTCTGCTTCGGCCAGTTCCTCGGCGACGCGGCGCAGTTCGTCTTCGTGCCGTTTGCGCTCGGTGATGTCGGTGAAGGTAACGACCGCGCCTTCGATTTGCCCATCCACGATCATCGGCGATATCGAGTAGGCGACCGGAAAGGTTGTGCCATCCTTGCGCACGAAGACTTCATCGAGTACGCGGCGCGGTACGCCGTCGCGGATGGCGTGCGCCAGCAGGGCAGGGCCGCCCGCTTCGAGCGGTTGGTCAGGCGCGCGCGCGAAGATGATGTCGGCAATGGGGTGCCCGACCAGTTCTTCGGAACGGTAGCCCAGCATGCGCGCGCCGGCCGGGTTGAGGAAGGTACAGGTTGCGTTGACCGACAGACCGAACAAACCTTCGCCGGAAGAATTGACGAGCAGGAAAAAGCGTTGCTCGGAGAGCCGTATGCTCTTGTCCTTG
Source organism: Burkholderiaceae bacterium (assembly GCA_036391935.1). Lineage (GTDB taxonomy): Bacteria > Pseudomonadota > Gammaproteobacteria > Burkholderiales > Burkholderiaceae_D > PKWO01. The sequence continues at coordinate 1,101 of DASVYZ010000762.1, forward strand.
ATCGTCAGGGCGGCGGCGTGGCGTACGCGTTCGATTCTGGCCAGCTCTTCGTTTTTGCGGTACAGATCGACGAAAAAGGCCACCTTGGCGCGCAGCACGGCCGGCAGGATGGGCTTGCTCAGGTAATCGACCGCGCCAAGGCCGTAAGCTTCCTCGATCGGAAAATCGGCATCAATGGCGGCCGTGATGAACAATATGGCAATGTGGCTCGAGCGTGCGCGGCTGCGTATCATGCGTGCCGTCTCGAACCCGCTCAGCGTGGGCATGTGCACATCGAGCAGGATGACGGCAAAGTCTTGTTGCAACACCGCGCGCAGGGCTTCTTCGCCGGAACCGACCGTGACGAGGTTTTCATCGAGCGGAGACAGCACCGCTTCCATGACGACCAGGTTGCTGGGCTGGTCGTCGACGAGCAGGATGTTGACACGGTTCTTGTTCGGCACCGGTGGTTCCCGTACTTAGAGTCTCAAGCTTATCACGAGCGTAGCCCCCTCAATCCGCTTCCATCAAGGGCTGCCATGCGCTTTTCGCCAATTCGGCGGCGAGAAAATCGAGCAGTGCGCGGACGGCGGGAATCATGCCGCGGCGCGAGGGAAACACGGCATGGATGATGCCCGAGCGCGCGCTCAATTGCGGCAATAGCCGGATCAAGGTTCCCGCATTCAACTCTTCCACCACAGCCAAGGCGGGAATGTAGGCCACGCCCAGGCCTTGCAACGCCGCCGCGCGCAGAGTCAGCAAATCGTCGGTGCGCAAGCGCGGCAGGTGGGCCAGCTCTTGCTGTTCGTTATTGTTGTCGTGGAAACGCCAGGTGACCTTGTCGCCGGCATAGCCCATGGCGACGGTGGGCATGTGGGCGATGTCGGACAAGTGCCTGGGCATGCCAAACTGGCGCACCAAGCCCGAGCTTGCGACCAGGATCAATTTGGACGGGCCGAAGGCGCGCATGGCGAGGTCGGAATCCTCCAGCGGCGGCACACGGACGCGCAGCGCAATGTCGATGCCTTCATCGACCACGTCGACGCGCCGGTTGGTGGCATCGAGCGCCAGGCGCACTTGCGGTTGCAGCGCCAGGAAGCGCGAGAGAATGTGGGCCACGCCGCCCTGCAGCAAGCCGATCGGGCAACTCATGCGTATCAAACCCTGGGGCGAGGACAG
>DASVYZ010000763.1:0-6403 GCA_036391935.1 Burkholderiaceae bacterium
CTTCGGGGGTAGGGGGAGGTATGCCCAAAAATCGATATCAACGGCGGTTCTACCTTCCCAGGCTCGCCTTACTTGCTCCTTCAATCGCTTGGCAGCCTCATCAATCAGGAATCGGTCGGCCGGTGAAATATCCGGGCTAGATTGCGCCCGGCCGGTTTGACGCCTACCCGGCGATAAGCTAAGATCGTGACATGGATTTTCCTGTCGGCTTACGCAAATGCACCACCATCAAATCCCCGCAGATTCACTGCGAGGAGTGCTATTGCTGAGGTGAAATATCGAGAATTCGCATAGCCCTCCCGACCCAGGTCCGGAGGGTTTTTTTATTGCCCACCCCATGCCAAGGAGACGCAATTGTCCAACCTGACCCATCATTTGACGCTGTATGTCGACAGCCTGCGCACCAGCCCCTACGCCATGTCGGTCTTCGTGGCCTTGAAACAAAAAGGCTTGCCTTTCGAATTGCGCAGCGTCGACCTGGAAGCCGGAGAAAATCTGGCCGCAGAATACGGCAATCTCTCGCTGACGCGCAAGGTGCCGCTGCTGGTGGACGAGCGCTTCCACCTCAATGAATCGTCGGCCATCACCGAATACCTGGAAGACCATTTCGAGCCGCCGGTGCATGCCGCCGTCTATCCGGTCGACCTGAAGCAAAAAGCGCGGGCGCGCCAGATGCAGGCCTGGCTACGCAGCGACCTGATGCCGATCCGCATGGAACGCTCGACCGAGGTGATTTTCCTGGGCAAGCGCTTCGGCGCCCTGTCGGAAGCCGCGCAAGCCGCCAGGGACAAGCTGGTGGCCGCAGCCGACCACCTCATTGAAGATGGGCACGCCCACCTGTTCCCTACCTGGTCAATCGCCGACGTGGACTTGGCGCTGATGCTAAACCGCCTGGTGATGCATGGCGACCCCATGCCGGAAAAGCTGAAGACCTATGCCGCACGGCAGTGGGAACATCCGGCCGTGCAGGAATGGGTGGCGATGAAGCGGTGATTCGGCTCAGCCGGGCACAAGCTACAGTCATGCGCTGACCGAACGGCATTAGCCTCTCATGCCATCGGGCTGCTTATTGCCCCGGATTCGTGGCTGACTTCTGCATGTCCACCACAAGCTGCAGCAAGCCGGTGCCATCCTTGATCACTTGCGTGGCGTCGGCATCTTTCTGGATTGCGGCGAACGAGCCTTCGCCGAAATACAAGCCGTCCGACCCCAGGAAGCTCATGCGCACCTTGCCCTTGATCGGTGCAGGCAGGCGTTTCTTGTTCCACACGCCGATGCGCGAGAGCAGCTTGTTCGACGACGCGAACAAGACCCGCGTCTTGTCCTGCACCGCAGCCGGCGGCGCGTCGACCACCGAGAGCTTGTCGGCATGGCTGATGAAGCGTACATGGCCGTCGGCATAGGCCGCCAGCGTATCGAGCCCCTCATCGACCGGCACCTCGATCACCACGCCGAGCAATTGCCTGGGCGGCACGAGCTGGCTGTGTTCGCGCAACCACTTGTAAGCGAGCAGGCGCACGCAACTGCTCTCTTTTGTGTCTTCCGCGACTGAGCGTACCGCACCGGCATCGGGCGCTGCCGCAAACAAGGTCCGCTGCCAGGGCGTGGCCGATGCCGCGTCCTTGGGCTTGACCAAGCCCTCGCTATCGCAAAACAGCGCGTTATAGACGACGTTGTTTTGCATGTCGTGGTAAGGCGCAGGCAGATCTTCGGCGCGCACAGACCAGAACGACAGCACGGCGCCGAGTGCAAGCATGCCTTTGAAGGCATGGGATTTCATTGAGGCAAACATGGAGGGCATGGCCAAACTGCGATAACATTGGGAGAAGCGTAAGCATAACGGAAGTGGCGCCGCGCCGCTCCCGGTCGAACAAGAACCCTTTCCAGAAATCCAATCATGTCCAAACCCGCATTCGTCGTTACGCCTTCGTCCCACCCTTTGTCCGCCGCGGAGCGCGCCGAGAAGCTGGCCAAGCCGGCATTCGGCCGCACCTTCACCGACCACATGGTCGTCGTACCGTATCGCGACGGCGCCTGGCAACAGGGCGAAGTCAAGGCTTACGGCCCGCTCTCGCTCGACCCTTCGGCTTCCTCGCTGCATTACGGCCAGGCCATCTTCGAAGGCTTCAAGGCTTACCACCAGGCCGACGGCAGCATCAAGGCCTTCCGCCCCGAAGCCAATGCCGAACGATTCAACCGCAGCGCGCGCCGCCTGGCCATGCCCGACCTGCCCAAGGAGATTTTCATCAAGGCCGCGGAAGAGTTGATCAGCATCGACCGCGAATGGGTGCCGAAAAACGTCGGCGAAAGCCTCTACCTGCGCCCGCTGATGATCGCGACCGATCCCTTCCTCGGCGTGCGTCCTTCGCTGGAATACCTGTTCGTGCTGTTCGCCTCGCCGGCCGGCGCCTATTTCCCGCAAGGCGTGAAGCCGGTCACGGTCTGGATCAGCGAAGACTACGTGCGCGCCGCGCCGGGCGGCACCGGCGAAGCCAAGTGCGCCGGCAACTATGCCGCCAGCCTGGTGGCGCAAGCCCAGGCCCAGGAAAAGGGCTGCGACCAAGTGGTGTGGCTCGACGCGGTGGAACGCAAATACATCGAAGAGATGGGCGGCATGAACCTGTTCTTCGTCTACGAAGAAGGCGGCAAGACCGTGGTCGTGACGCCGCAACTGACCGGCACGCTGCTGCCCGGCATCACGCGCCGCAGCCTGCTCGAACTGGCCAGGGATCTCGGCTATGAAGCCGAAGAGCGCAAGCTCACCACGCAGCAATGGCGCGACGACATCGCCTCGGGCAAGATGAAGGAAGTGTTCGCCTGCGGCACGGCTGCCGTGATCACCCCGGTCGGTCTGGCCAAGGCCAATGGCTACGAAATCAAGATCAACAACGGCGAAAACGGCCCGGTGACGATGGCGCTGCGCGACGCCTTGCTGGCGATCCAGCACGGCACGGCGCCGGACAAGCACCACTGGCTGCATCCCATTTGCTGAAACCAGGGAGCGCCTTGGTACGCTCCGCCGAAGGTCCGAATCACTGCCCGGGCATTGTCAGCCCGGACCACGGCGGAACACTTCTGAAGGCGACATAATGCACCGCCGAGATGGCGTAAAGCGACAAGCCACGTTTCGTCATCAACTGCTTCAGGCTCTCATGGGAAAACAGGCTGATGTGGCCGTTGCGCGGCGCGGCATACCACCAGGTCAAGTCTTTGCCGCGCCCGATATGGCCGTCGGTACATAGCGTGCTGAACATGATCATGCCATCGTCCGAGCACAGCTTGGCGAGCTGATCGGCCAAGGCATTGACGTCGGGCACGTGTTCGAACACTTCGAAGGCGGTAATGAAATTGAATGTACCCAGCCCGCCTACGGCCTTGTCGCGATCGACCACCGGGTCGAAGCTCTGCGAATTCCAGCCGTTTTCCCTGAGCTTGCTGCTCAACAGCCCGGAACCGCCGCCGTAGTCAAGATGGCGAATGGCCTGCCTGTGCGCACCGAACAGAGCGTGCATCAAGGCGGCATTTCCGTCGGGACGATCGAACTTGTACTCCGGATCGACCTTGACGTAATCCTCGTTATAGATCTTCTCGACGAATTCATCGAGCGTCCAGTTGCGAAACTCCGGGGCAAAGCAGAAATTGCAGGCATCGCAAAGGAAATATTCGACCATTCTCCCCGCTGGCGGCAGGAACGTGCCGTTCGCTTCCTCGCATGATTTGTTGAAATCGACTTCGCCGAGAAAGTCGGCTTGCGCTCCGCAAATTTCGCACCGCACGCGGCACGCCGGAGCAGGCGGCATCTCCGGCCGCGGTTTGAAGAAACTCAAAATACTCATGTACCCTGCCGTCGAATGGCGCATCCTGGACGAAATCCGCATGGGCGAGTATCGTTGAAGGCCGATATGTTGTCAACGCGAGGCGAGAATGCGAAACGCCCTCCCGGCCAGGCTGGTATCGCTTGCCCTTGCAAGCACGATTCTCGGCGCACCGGCAGCCTGTGCGAACGTGCAAGCCGACCTGGAGTACCGTACGTACCATGCCTACGCGGAACGCGGCAAGTCGCTCTATCAAGTGCTGGCGTCCGCCACGCCGTTTCACGGGGACGGCCGCCCGTTCCTGGGCAACACCCGCCGCGACATCCATTGGCAATTGCAATGGCGCGATACAGGAAGGGAAAGCGGAAGCGGAAGCGGAGTGTGCCGCGTCACCGAAGTGCACGTCACGCTGCACACCACGATCACGCTGCCGCAACTCGCCGGCGTGGATTCCGAGCGACAGGCCGAATACATGCGCTTTTATTCGGCATTGCGCATCCATGAGTACGGCCACTATCGCATCGAGCAGGAAATGGCCTCCGAAATCGACCGTGCATTGGCTTCGCTGCCGGACGCGGACTGCTCCGCAATCGAAAGCGCGGCGAATGCGCGCGGCAAGGAAATCGTTGGCCGATACAATCTACGAGAACAGCAATACGACGCCGACACCGGCCACGGCAAAACGCAGGGCGCGTACTTGCGAAACTAGCAATGTGTTGACCTACCTGGAAAACCTGGCGCGCCGCGGGACTAGGCGCGCCGCAAGTCGAACGTGATCGGCTGTTTGTACCACATCGACACTTGCTTGCCGCCCTGGCGCGCCGGAATGAAATGCCATTGCCGCACCGCGCGCAGCGCCGATTCGTCCAGCCTGCCGTAACCGCTGGAGCGGCCGACGCGGATATCGCCGACCACGCCGTCTTGCGTCACAAACACGTCCAGCACCACCACCCCCTGTTCGCCGAGCGCTTTCGATGCGCGCGGATACACCGGCTTGGCATTGCCGGCGGCGCTGGCATCGACCAAGGGGGCGGCATCGCCTGCCCCCGCGGGCTCTGCCGGCGCAATCGGCTTCGCCTCGGTTTGCGGCGCCTGCATCGGTGCGGGAGCAGCCACGACGACCGGCGACGGCGCGTCCATCGCCGGCGCAGCGGGAATCTCGATGCGCGGCAAACTGATCTGCACCGCGACCTTGGCCGGCGGCGGCGGCATCGGGTTCGGGACGGTGAGGGGCAAGGGCCCGGACACATCGATCAGCCGCACCGGCACCTCGGCTTGCACCGGCCGCGTAATCCGATGCATGGCCGCTCCCACGGCCGCCGCCAATGCCGCATGCATGGCAAGCACCACGGCAAAGCTGCCCACGCGCTCGCGAACCGGCTTGCTGACCCGGCCGCTATCCTGGCGCGGCGCATTCTCGAAACGGATATTGCTTGCATTCATGGCTTATTATGAATAATAATGAGAACGATTCGTATTTATAAATCATATCTTACCCCATTCGCGATATTTGTCCACCCCCTTATTCCGCCATGCTGGTCCATATCGAAAAAATCCTTTCCCCCGAACAGATCAAGCTCTTGCGCGGCAAGCTCGACGCTGCCGAAGCGCCCTGGGTCGATGGCCGCGTCACGGCAGGCTTCCAGGGGGCGCCGGTCAAGTTCAATCAACAGCTCGACGAGCACGCACCGCTCGCGCGCGAACTGGGCGACCTCGTGCTGGCGCAACTTGAGCGCCACCCCCGCTTCATTTCCGCCTGCCTGCCGTTGGCGGTCTACCCGCCCATGTTCAATCGTTATGGCGAAGGCATGACTTTCGGCAGCCATGTCGACGGCGCCATTCGCATCGCGCCCCGCAGCGGCCGACGCCTGCGCACCGACATCTCGGCCACGCTGTTCCTGTCCGAACCCACCGAGTACGAGGGCGGCGAATTGCAGATCGACGATGCGTTCGGCATGCACAGTGTCAAGCTGGCCGCAGGCGACATGATCGTCTACCCGGCCTCCAGCCTGCACCGCGTCACGCCGATCACGCGCGGCACGCGCGTCGCCAGCTTCTTCTGGGTGCAAAGCATGATCCGCGACGACGGCCGGCGCACGCTGCTGTTCGACATGGACAATGCCATCCAGACCTTGAACCGCACCGGGGCCGACGAGTCGGCACGCAGCGCACTGGTGGGCAGCTATCACAACCTGGTGCGCATGTGGGGTGAAGCGTGATCCGCGCCCTGCTCGACGCAAACCATAAAGGCTTCCTGCCGCCGGTGCTGCGCAACGGGACTTTCCTCAAATGGCTGAAGCGCACGCACGCCTGGCTTGGCCTGTGGGGTGCCGCGCTCGGCCTCTTGTTCGGCGTATCGGGTTTCGTATTGAATCATCGCGCGCAGCTGAAGATCAATGCCGTCGCGCCGACGGAGAGCGCGGTGCAGGTCGACCTGCCCGACGGCGCCAAAACCGATCCCGGCGCGTTGGCATCCTGGTTTGCCGGCTACACCGGCATCAATGGCCATCCACGCCTGCGCAAGCAGCCGGCCAAAACCGTGATCTGGAACGACCATCCGGTGCTAAAGCCGCCTGAATGGAGCGTTT
>DASVYZ010000764.1:0-2443 GCA_036391935.1 Burkholderiaceae bacterium
CGCGGCTTCGCCCATATCGGCGTCATCAAGGCCCTGGAGGCGCAAGGCATCCATCCGGATATCGTCGTCGGCACCAGCGCCGGCAGCCTGGTCGGCGCGCTTTATGCTGCCGGCAATGACGGCTATGCCTTGAACCGCATGGCGCTCGATATGGATGAGGCGGCGATTTCCGATTGGTCGGTGCCGTTCTTTTCCAAGTCGAGCGGCGTGTTGAAGGGCGAGGCGCTGCAGAATTACGTCAACAAGGAAGTACACAGCCTGCCGCTGGAAAAGATGAAGATTCCCTTCGGTGCGGTCGCTACCGATTTGCACACCGGGCAGGGGGTGCTGTTCCAGCGCGGGAATACCGGCATTGCCGTGCGTGCTTCCTCGGCGGTTCCCGGCGTGTTCCAGCCGGTTACCATCGGCGACCACAACTACGTGGACGGCGGCCTGACTTCACCGGTGCCGGTCAGCTATGCGCGCCAGATGGGCGCCGATTTTGTCATCGCCGTGAATATTTCCGCGCAGCCTGAGGCGCAGACAGCCGGCACGACCACGGAAATCCTGCTGCAGACTTTCGCCATCATGGGCCACAGCATCAACCGCTACGAATTGAAGGATGCCGATATCGTGATCCAGCCCGGCCTGGGGGCGATGAAGGGCAACGACTTCAGCGGTCGGAATTTGGCCGTGCTCGCGGGTGAGCAGGCCACGACGGCCGTGATGCCGGAATTGAAGCGGAAGTTGGAAGCTATGCGCTCGCAATGAACGCACAATGACGCTATTGGAGGCTGGTGGCGCCTATTGCGCGCCGTTGCCGGGCTCGTCGATCCGGCGCGCGCCATTGAATCGGCGCTTCCAATAAGCCAGATCCATGCTCTCGATGCGAACCTTGCCGCCCGAGGAAGGAGAATGGATGAACTTGTTGTCGCCGAGATAAATGCCGACATGCGAAAAACCATGGCGCAGCGTGTTATAGAACACCAGGTCGCCCGGCTTCAAATCCTGCGGGCTGACTTGCTGGCCGACGTGGCTGATTTCGGCTGCCGTGCGCGGCAAATTCGTACCCCATGCTTCTTTGAACACATAGCGCACCAGGCCGCTGCAATCCATGCCGTTTTCCGGGCTCGTGCCGCCATACTTGTAGTGCGTGCCGAGCATGCTGACCGCTTGCACGGCGAGCTGGGATGCATGGCTGGTGAATTCGGCAAAGCGGCCGAAAGCGGACTTGGGAGCTTCCGGCGCCGGTTGGGCTGCGGACTGCGTGGCAGAAACAGGTTCGACTGTGACGACGCCATGAGGAGGGGGAAGGGCTTCCGCGCGTGCCGTATGCGGCAGGGTGCTTGCAGCCATTGCGGCAAGTACGATGGGCAGAATCGGACGGTACGCTTGGAATCTTGTCATGGGGTCAACTTTCGTTCGGCGTAAGGGAGCACTTTACGCGAAAGTCGACAGGCCTGTCAAAAAGTATTTCTGTCTACTATGCTTATCGCAAAGCCTTGAATATATGGTTAAACTTGCCGTGCAGCACAGATTGGATGTGCAAGCGCTGAAGACAAAATCAACAAATAAACAAGCTCCCTGAGACCCTAGAGACAGTTCCTCATGACAGTTGATATTCCGGCCAAGCCGCGCGTTCTGATCGCTGACGATTCGCGCATTGTCCGCGCCACGCTGATCAAGCGCATCGAAGGCATGTTTGAGTTTCGCGAAGCCCTGGACGGCGAAGAGGCGTGGGAAACGCTCTTGATCGATCCGACCATACGGGTCGTGATCACCGACCTGACCATGCCCAAGCTCGACGGCTATGGCTTGCTTGGGCGCATACGCCAATCCAAGATCAGCCGTATTCGCAATCTGCCCGTGGTCGTGGTGTCCGGCAGCGATGAGGCCGAGGAGCGCGATCGCGCCAAGGCGGCAGGCGCCACCGACTTGATTACCAAGGGCATAGGCACGGCGCAATTGCTGTCGCGCCTTGATATTCTCGCCAAGCTGGTCAATACGCAGCGCGAATTCGAGCAGAGCCTCGAGACGATGGTGCAGCAGGGGATGCTTGCCCCCAACGTGGTGCTGACCACGCCCGAGCAATTGACCGCACAGGCCGAGACCATGCTCGACAACGCGGTGAAATATCATAAGAATTTCGTCATGCTGCATGTTTGCGTCGGCTTGAAGCATGCCGGCCTCGAAGGCTATCCGGCCACGCCGCCCGGTTTCGTGGTCAATGCGCTGGGCCAGCTCCTGCAAAGCACGATACGCCAGACAGATTGCGTGGCGCGCACCGGGGAAGCTGAGTTCACGCTTGCAACCGGGACCATCCATTCCGATTCCGCGCGCAACTTTGCGCAACGCATCTGCCATGCGGTGGCCAACGCGAATTTGATCAAGGATGAACGCATCACCTTCGTCGCCAGTTGCGGCATGGTGGCCTGGCCGGAGTCCGACGGCCAGGCGGAGGCTT
>DASVYZ010000765.1:0-6868 GCA_036391935.1 Burkholderiaceae bacterium
GCGCCGCTGGTATGCAAGACCGGCGTGAAGCAGACCACTTTTGCCTTGGCCGAAGCCGACAAGCGCGATTACGCCGGCGCCTATTACTCCGGCCGAGGCGAGGGCGGCCTGGGGGTGCAAGTCAGCCTGGCTCCGCATCACAGCGATCCGCAAGCGCCGGGATATATCCCCGCTGTGCGGACCTCGCTGGCCGCAGGGCCGCTGTTGACGCCGTGGCGCGTGATCATGTTGGCCGACACGCCGGGCGGGCTGGCCGAATCCAGCCTGATCGCCACCCTTGGCAGTCCCTCCGCGATGGCGGATACCAGCTGGATCAAGCCGGGCAAGTCCGCCTGGGACTGGTGGAACGGCTGGGCGGTTGACGTACCCAATGCAGGCATCAACACCGCTACCTACCAAGCCTATACGGATTTCGCCGCTTCCCTTGGCCTCGACTACATCCTGATCGACGAGGGCTGGTACGAAGGCAGCGCGGAATGGGGGCAGTCGGCGAACGTGACTCACCCGATTGCCCAGATGGATATGCCTGCCATCATCGGCCATGCGCGCGACAAGGGGATTGGTGTCTGGGTCTGGTTGCAATGGGAGCAGCTGGATCGTCAGATGGACGATGCGCTGGCGCAGTATGAGTCCTGGGGTATCAAAGGCATCAAGGTCGATTTCATGAACCGCAACGACCAGGATATGGTCGGCTTCTACCACAAGGTGCTGAGCAAGGCCGCAGCGCATCACTTGATGGTCGACTTGCATGGCGCCTATCCGCCGGACGGGCTGTTGCGCACGTATCCGAACTACATGACGCAAGAGGGCGTGATGGGCGCCGAATACAACAAATGGAGCAGCCGTGTGACGGCGACGCACAACGTCACCCTGCCGTTTACACGCATGATCCTCGGACCGATGGACTACACGCCCGGCGGTTTCCGCTCGCTGGCGCCCGAGCAGTTCGTTACGCAGAAGCGCAATGTGAAGCCCTACGTACAGACCACGCGCGGGCAGGCATTGGCGATGTATGTCGTGTACGACTCGCCGCTGATGATGGTTGCGGATAATCCCGAAGCGTACAAGAACCCGGACGGCAGCTGGGCCGACGGCGCGCAATTCATCGGCAGGATACCCACCACCTGGGACGAGACGCGCGTGCTGGCCGGCGACATCGGCCAGTACATTGTCTCGGCCCGCCGCCAGGGAAATACCTGGTATATCGGCGCCATGACCAACGAACGTGCGCGCAAGCTGGAGATTCCGTTGGCCTTTCTCGATAGCGGAGTGCGCTACCGCGCCGAGATACTGCAGGATGGAAAGGACCGCAACCACCTTGCGGCCAGCGCGGCGCAAGTCGGCAGGAACAGCCGCGTCAAGCTGTCGCTGGCGGACGGCGGCGGCGCGGTGCTCGTGTTGACGCCTGAGCCGGAAGCGAAGGGCGGGAGGGCTGCGCCATGAGACGGCAGCACGCATCGTTTGCCCGCAAGGCGATACTTGCGCTCATGACCATCGCCGGTGCGGCCGGCTGCGCGCAAAATGCCGCGCCCGGCGCCAATCCCGAGCAGCCCGGCGCCGTCTTCCAGCGCCCGCAATTGGCGGCCGACGATGTGCGGGCCTTTCCGGCCGCACCCGCCGGTTTTGCCGATGAACGAACCGGGATCGCGCACGGCAGAGTGGAGGAGTTCAGCTACGACTCGGCGGTGACCGGAACGCGGCGCAAGGCCAGCGTCTATTTGCCCGCAGGCTACGCGCCGGACCGGCATTATCCCGTGCTCTACCTGCTGCATGGGATCGCCGGCAACCAGGACGAATGGCGCGGCTACGTGCATGCGACCGCCATCCTGGACAACCTGATCGCGGATGGCAAGGCGGTGCCGATGATCGTCGTGATGCCCAATGGGCGCGCGCTGGCGGACGACCGGCCGCCGCCGGAAGAACGCAAGTTCGCTGCCGAGCATGTGGCCGGCTTTGCGGCCTTCGAGCGCGAGCTGTTTGAAACCTTGATCCCTGCCATCGACCGGCAGTACGCCACGCTTTCCGATCGCCGGCACCGCGCCATCGCGGGATTGTCGATGGGGGGAGGGCAGGCGTTGAATTTCGGCCTGGGGCACCTGGAGAGCTTCAGTTGGGTCGGGGGGTTCTCGGCTGCGCCAAATACCGCTGCGGCCGCCGGACTGCTGCCCGACGCGGCGCGCGCACGAAGCCAACTGGACTTGCTCTACCTTTCATGCGGCAATCAGGACGGCTTGTTCCACGTGTCCCAGCAATTCCATCGCTACCTGAAGCAAAACGGCATTCCTCATGTCTGGAATGTCGACGAGCATGGGCATGACCGCGAGAGCTGGGCCGACAACCTGTATCACTTCACTCAATTGCTGTTCCGCTGATCTTCTTCGACGATCGCCAGATCCCATGGGTTCAGCTGCAAGGTCTCGCCGGGGTGCAGATGCCGGCCGCTCAGCAGTTCGCTGCCGGGCTGGTGCGGGTAGGTGAAGCTGACAGTCTCGCCGGAATAGTTGAAGTAGTAGCGCAAGGTCCGGCCTAGGCCGTTGGTGCCGCTGCTCGCATGCACGCGCGGGGGCAACTGTTGATCCGAGCCGGCCAGTCCCGCATCCTTCAGCACCGCGCGCAGCACCTCCGCCTGCAATTTGTCGGACAAGTAGGTACCCTCATAGGTCGCCTTGCCTGCGCCGTAGCGGTTGCTGACGATGGCCGGCCAGCGGCCGAAGAACGGGTGGTCGTACCAGGCCAGTGCCTTGGCCGTATCCAACTGAAGGAACTCCGCCCAGTACTTGACCTTGTTGTCTTCGCCCGTGCGGTACGGGTCGCCTTTCAAGGCCAGCGGCTGGGCGAGATTGGAGAACTCCTGGTAATGGAAGCCAAGCGCCTCGCGAAGCGGCCCCGGCGCCATCGTTGGCCGCACCATGGTGTTTTCGTTTGCGAAGCCGCTCTTGAAGGTCATGACAGCCTGGCCGCCGTTGTGGATGTAGTCGGCAATGCGCTTCAGCAGCGCGTCGTCCGCCACATACAGGGACGGGACGATCAGCAGCTTGTACTTCGAGAAATCCGGGCTGTCCGGGAAAACGAAATCGACGCCTACGTTCTGATCGTATAGCGCGCGGTGGATTTGCCGCACCAGCGAACCGTAGTCGGCTTTGCTGCCGCCCTGCCCCCATTGCGTGTCCTTGGCGAAGGGCATGTCGTTGATCGCGTTCAGCGAGTCGCGGCTCCACAGTATGGCAACGTCGTGATGACTATGCAGGTTCGCCAGGTGCGGCCCGATTTTTTGCAGCTCGTGCCCGGTGCGGCCCATTTCGGCATAGGCTCGGTTGGGCTCGAGGTCGTGCGAAAGCACGCCTTTCCAATACGTTTCCTGGTTGGCATGAAGCGAGGCCCAGTGCCAATACTCGACCATATTCGCGCCGTTGGATAAATGCGTATACACGTCCTCGCGGAACTGGCCGTCGTAGGGCGGATATTGGAAGGAGGAACTCCAGTCCGTCGTCTGCGCATTGGTTTCGGTCACAAGAAAATTGCTGCCCTTGAGCGAGCGGGTAAAATCCTCTTGCAGAGTCTGATCGGCGCCGTTGTAGTAGTCTTGCGGAGACCAGTGGTAGACATTCACGGCCGGGATGTCAAGCGCTGCCGCCACGGCTTCCTCGTCGACATCGGTGTGCATGGCCCCGGCGAAATCCTGGGTGACGAATTGACGCTTCGAGGCGCATTCGCGCACCAGTTCCGCTTGCCAGCCAAGGAAGTCGGTGACGCGCATTTGGCTCCAGCGTGCCCACTCGAGCTTGTAGCCGGTGCTCTGTGCGTCGTCGGGGCGCGGAAGGTCCACCCAACTGTGTATGTCCTGGCCCCAGTAGTTCAGTAGCCATGCCTTGCTGAGATTTTCGGGTGTGCCGAATTTCTTTTCCAGATAATGCTGGAATCGAATGAATACGTCGTCGTTGGCTGCGCCGTAGCTCCCGGTCTCATTGTCGACCTGCCAGCCGATGACGTTCGGATTGTCCTTGTAGTGCGACACGATATGGCGGATCAGGCGCTCGGCATAGTAGCGATAGGCCGGCGAATCGGTATCCATATTCTGGCGCATGCCGTAGCCGTTGCGGGCGCCGTGCAATCTGGCCGCGAGAATTTCAGGATGCTGATGAGCCATCCAGGCCGGAACGGAATAGGTCGGCGTGCCGAGGATGACTTTGATCCCCGCTTTATTCATCGCGTCCACGACGCGATCCATCCAGGCATATTCGAAACGGCCGTCCTCAGGCTCCCACAGGCTCCATGTCGACTCGCCCATGCGCACGACGTTGAACCCGGCCGCCTTCATCATCGCCACGTCTTTGTCCAGCCGGTCGGCCGGCATATACTCGTGGTAGTAGGCAGTTCCATACAGGACGGTCGGAAATTCAGGCGCGCCAGGCGTTTGCCGGCTTGCTGCAGCCGCCGGGCATGCCGCAAAGGCAGTCAACAGCGAAACGGCACACAGTTGAATTATTTTATTGATTGAGCAGGCGCGTCCCGGCCGGATTTTGTTTGAGCACACGATTGTTCCTGGAATTGATGGCACATTTTGAAGACTCTCCGGTGACGCGGGCAATTATGAAAATCGCCAACGCGGTCAACAATTTGTCGCAAACTCTCTCGACCGGAAAGCGTTGCTGGGGCGGCAAGGTGGTTGCCGCGAAGGCGGATATGGCTACCATTCGGCTGTTCATCCGCGCCGGCAGCATCCTGCCGCCGGGTCCCGTCGTGCAATATGCGGATGAGAAGAGCGACGAGACGGTTGAACTGCGAGTCTATCCTGGCCGGAACGGTAGTTTCGAGTTCTACGACGACGCCGGTGAGGGCCAAGGCTATGCGGCGGGAGAGCACGCGATCCGGCGCCTTGCCTGGAAACAGGCGAGCGGCAAGTTGGTCATTGCACTGTGGCAGGGCAGTTTTCCTGGCATGCGCCGCCACCAGGCCTTCATTGTGCCGTGCGCGGCGGCACCGGGCGATGCCATGCGGGTCTGTCGGCGCATCAATCCGGTATGCGCCCGCATGTGTGAATACCGAATGGATTGCTCCTGAACTTGCTCCCGGCGCCGTCGAAGTTTATGTGATCAATGGCAGCTGGTTAGACCATCGACCAGCGACGGCGGCGGAGCCGGAGTTGGTGTCGGCGCAGGCGTCGGTGTGGGTGCGGGATTCGACGTCGGCGTCGGCGTAGGATTCGACGTCGATGTCGGAGTCGGCGTCGGAGTCGGCGTCGGCGTCGGAGTCGGAGTCGGAGTCGGAGTCGGAGTCGGAGTCGGAGTCGGAGTGGAATTCGACGTCGATGTCGGTATCAACGAGGCAACCGCCGCGACAACCGTCGGTTGGTAGCTTACCGTATTGGTTTGCGCGGTGACGGCGGCCAAGGTGTTTCGCGCGATGCCGGCGGCGGGGAGCCCTTTGTAATACGGCACGGCATGTTGACTGCTGACCTGTACCGTAAAGTAGTTGGCCGTGGTAAGGCGATTATTGATCAGGCTGGCGTCCAGAAGCCCTTGGGCAGTGGTATTCGCCAGTGCCCCGGCCATGATGGAGAGGGCGGCGTCGCCCTGGGTCACACTACCGCTGGAAATGGCGGAAACCCAGAAATCCAGGCCGGCCGCCTGCGGCGACCTTCCGAGAACGTTCTGGAAAATTGCCGTCACAAATTCCGTCGTGCTGTTATTGCTATAAAGCGCCGATGATTCGGAACTGGTTCCGAAACTATCGATGAGCGACTTGAGCGCCGGATTGCTTGCGTATCCGGTTACCAGGCCCTGTATATCGTCCGCCGCTCCTGCGTTCGCCAGCGCTGTCTCGAAATTGACCAGGCCTGCGGGGTCTGCCGCTCTCCCGAAATAGGAGAGATAGAGTTCCTGCACCACAGTTTGGTAATTGGTGTGGAAGACGGAATCGAGAGCTTTTCCAGTGCGCGACTGTTCCTTCGATTGCATCCCCGGCTGCATTGCCGGCGAGGTGTCGTCGGTGCAGGCAGCAAGCACCCCGGCGCAAATTGCAGTCAATATGAGAAATCGAGGGTAGTCTCGCAGCATCATTCACGCTCCCATTATTCCGAAGGACTACCTTCCGGAACTGTTTTCGCAAAACAGATATTCGTTCTAGCGGTCGATAATCGAACCGCCGGCGAGTATGCCGACAATTCATTATCACTTGTTCTCACGGTCCCGCTTACCCGACAAATGTCGGGTCTGACAGGCGGAAAACAAATGTTACACTCCCCCGAGTATGAATGTTACATTTTGCCGCCCCCGCAGACTGAAACCCTTCTAGGCGAAAAGTAGCGGGCTCATTATCGAAATCGCGACCTCGGGGAAAGCCTGCAGCGCCGAACCTGGCAGGTTTTTTCGGATAGGAAGGCTCCCATGTTTGGTAGAACCGATTTTGCCGCTGTGCTGGTCTTGTTGAGCTTGGCCGTGCTCCCTGGTTGCGGTGGAGAACAGGCGGGAGCCGCCGGGACGGGAGTCACCCCGGAGGTGCGCGTTTCCAAAAGCAGTCCCCCGGCCCGCGTTGTCGCGGCAAGCGCGCCGGCCGGCGGTGTGTTCGTGCATCCGGGCACACCGCTTACGCTTTCGGATCTCAAGACTCTCAAGGCCTACGTCGACCAAGGCAGGCAGCCATGGAAGTCCGCCTATGACATGTTGGCGAGGGATGGCAGGGCACAGCCCACCTACGGCATGGCGGGCCCGTTTGCGAAAGTGAGCCGCGCCCCGGACGTGAATCTCTGGCCATGGCGCAACGACATGATGGCGGTCTGGAACCTCTCGCGGATGTGGTATTTCACCGGCAACGACAACTACGCGAAAAAGGCGCGCGAGATACTGCTCGCATGGGCCACCACCCAGAC
>DASVYZ010000766.1:0-4933 GCA_036391935.1 Burkholderiaceae bacterium
AAGGCTGAGTCTCGCGGGCAAGACCATCTTGCTCTACGGTGAGCAAGGCCTGGGCGATATTCTGCAATTCATCCGCTACGCCCGATCGATAGCGCAGCGCGGCGCAACCGTCCACGTGCTGGTTCCTCAAGCGCTGCAAACCCTGATTGCCAGTTGTCCAGGCGTCTCGGCGGTATTCACGTCGGATCGCCTGCTTGCGCCGTTCGACTACCATTGCGCACTGATGAGCCTTCCTCTGCTGTGCGGCACCGAGTTGTCCAGCATTCCCGCGGAGACTCCTTATCTGTCCAGTTCCGCGGAAAAGCAAGCCTGGTGGCGGGAGCGGATCGGCCAGGCCAGCCGCGCCAGCTTGCATAACGGCCTGCGCACCGGCCTGCGAGTGGGGCTGGTATGGGCCGGCAATCCCCGCAAGCACGACAGCGGTGCCCATGCGGCAGATCGCTTGCGCAGCCTGCGCTTCGAGCAGATTGCGCCTTTGCTCGATGTCGAAGGCGTCGAATTCTACAGCCTTCAACTTGGCGAAGAAGCCGTCGCTCAACTGAACGGCGATCCGCGCGTCATCGACCTCACCGCCGACTTGCACGATTTCGAAGATACTGCCGCTTTCGTATCGAACCTCGACTTGGTCATCTCCGTCGATACCTCGGTCGTGCATCTGACGGGGGCCATCGGCAAACCGGTATGGATTCTCAATCGTTACAATACCTGCTGGCGCTGGCTGGCCGAAGGCATGGACAGCCCCTGGTATCCGACCGCGAGACTATTTCGCCAGTCCGATTTCGGCGACTGGGACGGTGTCGTCGCCGATGCGAAACGTGCATTGTCGGAATTGGCTTGCGCGCATCGCGCCAATCCCGCCATGCCTGGCAGCAGCGATTGAGGAGCCATATGCGCCGCCTGGTACAGCGAATGCGAACCTTCATCGGCCGGCGCCAGGTCGCGGCCGAACCGGCTGACGTTTCGCACTCCGTGCAGCAGGGCAACCTGGCACTGGAACGCGGCAATTTCTCCCAGGCTGCAGAACATTTTCGGCAAGCCCTCGCTATGGACGGATGCCGTGCGGATGCCTATTGCAAGCTCGGCTTCGCACTCAAGGAAACAGCGCGCCTTGAAGAGGCGGAATCGGCGCTGAAACATGCCGTGGCGATCGATCCAACTCTGGTCGACGCCCATTTTTTTCTTGGCGAGGTTCTACGGGAACGGGAGAATCCCGACGCGGCTGCCGGGCATTGGCGCACGGCGTTGTCGCTGGCACCGGATTTCGAACCGGCTTGCCTTGCCTTGTGCCGTCTCCAGCTGCAGCAAGGGAAGCTGGAAGCTGCGCTACGATTGGCCGAAGGCAGCGTCGGGCAATCGCCGGATTCGGCGAACCTGCATTTCTGCCTGGGCAATCTGCGATATGAAGCAGGGCACCCCGGACTCGCCGCCGAGAGTTATCGGAGAGCGGCGGAAATCGAACCGGAACGCGCCGAAATATGGGCAAATCTCGGCGTGGCATTCGTCAAACAGGACGACTTCGGAAGCGCGGCCTCGGCTTTTCAACGCGCCTTGGCATTGGATTCGGGCTCGGTCGATACGCGCCGCAGTCTGGCGGAGGCATATTTTCACCAAGGACAAACCTCGCAGCGCGGTCGAGAGTTCCTGGTTGCGGAAGAACACTACAGAAATGCGCTTGCCGTCCTCCCGGATCATCTGCCCGCATGTATCTGTTTGGGCGATGCATTGCATGCGCAGTCGCGCCACCACGAAGCGGAGTCCGTGTTTCGTTCCGGCTTGCAGGCCCTGCCAGGCCGGCCCGAGTTGTTGGTGCGGCTTGGCGTCGCCTTGCAAGCGCAGGACAAACTTCAAGATGCCATTTCCTGCTATGAAACGGCCGGCGCCATCGAGCCCGGCAATATCGATGCGCGCTACAACTTGGCCGTGGCGCTGCAAGCTCTGGGACGGGGCGATGCCGCACTTGCGGCTTACAACGCCATATTGCTGCTCGAGCCGGATCACCTGAATTCGCTCTTCAACCTGGCTCATGCCTCTCAGGCAAGGAAAGATTTCGCCCAAGCCGAGGAAAAGTATCGCAGGATATTGGAACTCGATCCCGAACGCTTCGATGCGCGCGTCAACCTGGGTATGGTCATGCAATCCCAAGGGCATTGGGAAGCTGCTCTCTCATGCTACCGTGAAGCAATGCGCACCCGCCCTGACGACTATCGCCCCTTGATCAGTATCGGCCTGGTATTGCGGGAACAGGGGCTGTTCGAGCAATCTCTCGAAGCATTCCGACAAGCGCTGGCCTTGAACGCCGATTCGCTCGAGGCACGTGTGAATATGTCGAGCCTGCTCGTTCTAGAGAATCGATTTGACCAGGCAATAGTGCTTTACGACGACGTTCTCGCCGCCGACACAAACCAACCCGAAGCACATTTGGGCAAAGCCTTCGTCTTGTACGCTCAAGGAAGATTCAGCGAGGCGATTGCACATTGCGACACGGTTCTCGCCAACGATCCGAATCATGCGGAAGCCCATATGAGCAAGGCATACGCCCTGCTTGTGCAAGGCAATCTGTCCCAAGGCTGGCGCGAACACGAATACCGGTGGCGACGAGCCGAAGCCGAAGCCAAACCGGCCTTCCCACAACCCGAATGGGACGGAAAATCAGAGCTTGGCGGCAAGGCCATCCTGCTTTACAGCGAACAGGGCTTCGGCGACACTTTGCAATTTATCCGCTACGCGAGCGTGATCGCACAACGCGGCGCAACCGTCTACGTGCTGGCTCCGGCGCTGCTGCGTGCGCTGATCGCCGGCTGTGCCGGCGTAGCCGCAGTGTTCACGCCGGGCCAGACGCTGCCGCCGTTTGATTATCATTGCGCGTTGATGAGCCTGCCGATGCTGTGCGGTACGGACTTGTCGAATATTCCGGCGACGATCCCTTATCTGGCCGGCTCATCGGAAAAACAACAGCGTTGGCAGGAACATCTTCGTCGCCATCCTCTCCGGCATGCGGGCTTGCGCGTCGGCCTGGCTTGGGCAGGCAATCCGACGCAAAAGGCGGATCGCATGCGCAGCCTGCGCTTCGAGCAGATCGCTCCCTTGCTCGAAGTCGAAAACGTCGATTTCTTCAGTCTTCAAGTCGGCGATGACGCCGCGGCGCAACGAAACAAAGACGCGCGCGTCACCGATCTTACGGCCGACTTTTACGATTTCGAGGATACGGCGGGATTCATGGCGAATCTTGACCTGATCATTTCCGTCGATACCTCGATTGCCCACCTGGCGGGCGCCATCGGAAAGCCCATATGGATGCTCAATCGCTACAATACTTGCTGGCGTTGGCTGAACAACCGCAATGACAGCCCCTGGTATCCGACCATGCGCTTGTTCCGCCAGCCCTCTTTGGGCGACTGGACCGGCGTCATCGCCGAAGTAAAACTGGCACTGTCCGAGTTGGCTGCGGCAACCCGGCCGTCCGGCCACATTTGAAGAATCACATGCGCAATTGGCTAACGCGGATATTCGCTTCCACACAACCCAGGGAACTCGCAACGACGCCTCAAGCTCCGGTCGACATCACGACGTCCATGCAGGAGGCGAATCTGGAATTTGAACGCGGGAATTTTTCCGCAGCGTGCGACTGTTACCGGCGCGTCGTTGCGGTCGATCCGGAAAACATCGCCGCGCTGCGGAAGTTCGGCATCGCCCTGAAGAACACCGGGCGGCTGCGTGAAGCTGCGGGCATTCTGAAACGCAGCCTGGATCTGGATTCAGCCGACGTCTATTCCCGTCATCTTCTGGGAGAGATCGCCGAGGCGCAGGACGATGCCGAAACGGCGCGCGCAAGCTGGCAAACGGTGATTGACCTCGCACCGGATTTCGAACCGGCCTACCATGGCTTGTGCAGGCTGCTGCATCGGGATGGCAAGCTCGATCTCGCCTCGCAAGTTGCCACGGACGGCATACGGCATATTCCCCGATCGGCCGACCTGTATTTCTGCCTGGGCAATCTTCATCTTGGATTGCAGCAATTCGAGTTGGCGGCACAGGCTTACCGCCAGGCCATAGCCATAGAGCCTGGGCGCGCTGACATATTCGCCAACCTCGGCTTGGCGTTCGCTGCGCAAAACCTGCCGGAACCGGCGATCGAAGCGATGGAACATGCCGTCGATATCGATCCGCATCGCGCAGACGTGCACAATAATCTGGCAGACGCCTTATTTAAGGCTGACAGGCTCGATCAGGCGCTCGCCCGTCTGAACCGTGCGGCTGCATTGGACCGCGCATATGCCGCTGCTGCGGTCGAGTGGGGTAACGCCCTGCTCAAACTGAACAGGCCGAGCGAAGCGGCGACATGCTTCGAACAATTCCTGAAAGACGACCCGGAAAACATTCCGACGCTGTTCAGCCTCGCCAATGCGCGGCAAGCCGCGCAGCAATGGGATAGCGCCGCCCAAGCATATGGCAGGATACTTGAGTTGGCCCCGGAAGAGGCGGACGTGTTATGTAATCTCGGCATCATTTCCAGCGCCGTGGGTGACCATGAGAGTGCCGTCGCATACTATCGCCGTGCCTTGTCGCGCCAGCCTGAACACACCGGCGCCAACCATAACCTGGCCGCGCTTCTGCAGTCGCAAGGAAAACTCGAAGATGCCGTCGCTCTTTAC
The DNA here is from genome assembly GCA_036391935.1 of Burkholderiaceae bacterium. Classification (GTDB taxonomy): domain Bacteria; phylum Pseudomonadota; class Gammaproteobacteria; order Burkholderiales; family Burkholderiaceae_D; genus PKWO01. The sequence continues at coordinate 4,653 of DASVYZ010000766.1, forward strand.
CGGAAGGTTTTGTCCGCCCAACCCGACCTCATCGCCTTGCGCTTCAATCTTGCCAACGCGTATCGGGCTCTGGAAAAGTGGACTGAAGCGGCAGGCGAATGCGAACAGATTCTGCGTATCGACCCCAATCATGTCGGCGCCCTGTTCTGCTATGGCGTGGTTCTTCAAGCACAGGGGTTGCATGAAGAAGCGATATTGCGCTATCGCAGCGTGCTGGCCATCGAACCGGCACATCACGACGCCCTCATCAACCTCGGCACGGCATTCGAAGAAACCGGGCA
>DASVYZ010000767.1:0-1977 GCA_036391935.1 Burkholderiaceae bacterium
AAGCCGGCACCAGCAAATCCCCCAAGCCGATCCGGCGCAATAACTCGCTGCGCACCCGATCCGCCACGCCGTTGACGATCTCCGCCCCGTCCTGCGAAGGATCGATATGCACACGGAACGGCCGCTTGCCGTGCGGCAGGCCGACAATGTCGACGATGGCACGAGCCACGGCTGCCGGGTCGGCATCGGCAGGTTCCAGCGCAGCCAGGCCCTTCAGCGCCGCTTCTGGAATCGAGGCGGTCGGGCCGGCTGCATATTCTTCCGCGCGCGCCGCATCGGCCGGCATGCCCGCATGAGCGAAGTGGTTCGTCCCCTTGGTGAAAGCGCCGGGCACGACGATGGAAGTCTCGATCCCCCAAGGCGCCACCTCGCCGGCGTAGGTCACGGCCAGCGAATCCATCGCCGCCTTGGCCGCGAAGTAAGGCCCAAGCCAGGGCGGCGTGCCGCCGCGCGTGCTCGATGAAGAGACCCAGAGCAACAGCCCATTTCCTTGCCGGCGCAGGTAGGGCAGAGCCGCGCGATTGACACGCTGCGTGCTCATTACGTTCACGTCGAACTGCTGGATGAATTGCTCGACCGTGAAAGCCTCGCTCGGCCCGAAAACCATATGGCCGGCATTGTGCACCACCACGTCCAGCCCGCCCTGCCCGGCCACGATATGCTCGATCGCCGCGCTGACGGACGGTTGCGACACCACATCCATCCCCACTGCCTGCAAGGCAACGCGATGTTCGGCGGCGAAGCGTTCCAATGCCGCGACTTGTGGCGCATTGCGCCCCTGCGTTTCGCGCATCCCGGCATACACGACGTGGCCGGCCAGCGCCAGGTGTTGCGCCGCCATCAAGCCGAAACCGCTCGAAGCACCCGTGACGACGATGATCTTCTTGTCCATGACGTTCTCCTTGATCTGTTCGATTAAACGATGCCGCCATTGACCTTCAGCGTCTGCCAATCGACCCAGCCCGCATCGGGCCCGGTCAGGAAAGACACCACGCGTGCAATGTCTTCGACTTCGCCGAGCCGTTCCAGCGGCGGCATTTTGGCCAGGTGCTCGATCTGCTGCGGCGTCTTGTCCTTCAAGAACAGGTCGGTGGCCGTCGGCCCCGGAGCGATCGCGTTGACCGTGATATTGCGGCCGCGCAGTTCCTTGGCGAAGATATTGGTCATCGTCTCGACGGCCGCCTTCGTCGCGGCATAGACCGAATAGCCGGGCAAGGCCAGCGCCTTTACGCTGGAAGAAAAATTGACGATGCGCCCGCCCTGGCGCAGCTTCTTCGCCGCTGCGCGCATGGTGTTGAACGTGCCCTTGAGATTGATCGCGACCAGGCGGTCGAACAAAGCATCGTCGGTGTCGGCCAGCATGGTCAAGCCGGGCTGGATGACGCCGGCATTGTTGACCAAAATGTCGACGCCGCCGAACAGCACCGTGGCCTGATCGAACATGGCCGCCACTTCGGCCGGCGAGGCCACGTCGGCCTGGAACGCGGCGGCGCGCCCGCCGGTGGCCTTGACCTCATCGACCACGGCCTGGGCATCGGCCGTGCGGCCGGCATAGTTGACGATCACGGCATGGCCGTCGGCGGCCAGGCGTTTGGCAATGGCGGCGCCGATGCCGCGCGAGGAACCGGTGACGATGGCGACTTTGTAACTGACATTGGTGTTCATGGCTTGCTCCTGTGTTGAATTGACGATGAGGTGTTGCATGACTCCATCTTGGGCCATCCACGCTCATGCTTGTAGTAGCATGAATGGAATAGTAGCTATACAATTTATACATGAGTATCTTCGACGACCTGACCCAATTGCGCGCCTTCGTCGCCATCGTGGAAGCCGGCAGCATCTCGGCCGCGGCGCGCGCGCTGCACACCACCCAGCCCACGCTGAGCCGCCAATTAAGCGCCTTTGAAGCGCGCTGCGGCAGCCGATTGCTCAGGCGCGACACGCACCGCATGCACCTGACCGACACCGGCCACCGCG
>DASVYZ010000768.1:0-3839 GCA_036391935.1 Burkholderiaceae bacterium
ATACGTCCATGGCAACGGAGAGCGTGGCCATGCAGGCCGGCGAACCTATCCATATCGCCGTCTCGCTGCGGGTACGCGACAAGGCCGGCCTCGATGCCTTGAGCGCGGCCGTCATCGCACACAAAAGCCGCCCCATCTCGAGCCACGAATTCCGGCGCCGCTTTGCGCCCACGCAAGCCAGCGTCGAGGCGGTGGTATCCCATTTGAAGCGCGCCGGCTTCGTCAACGTGGTCGTGGCGCCGAACCGGATGCTGGTCACGGCAGACGGCAACGCCGGCACCGCCAAGGCCGCCTTCAATGTCGACATGAAGCACTACCAGGTCCATGGCCGCACAGCCTACGCGGCCGTCAACGATGCGGTCGTGCCTCAGGAACTGGGCAATATCGTGCTGGCGGTCCACGGCCTGCAGACCGTGCATATGGCGCATACCATGTTCGTCAAGGCCGGGCCCCGCGCAAGCACCCAGGCCAGGACCATGGCGGCAACCTCCGCCAACAGTCCGGCCGCCTGGCCGACGATCTATAACGGCGCCGGCATCCCCGACGCCGCCAACACCACGATCGGCATCATCAGCGCCGGCGATATGACCCAGACTCTGCAAGACCTGCAGACCTTCGCATCGCAAAACGGCTTTGCCCAGCCCAACGTCAATACCGGGATCACCGGCGGGCAAGGCAGCTCCACCTCGGGCACGCCGGAATGGGACATCGACAGCCAGGATTCGCTGGGCGCCGCCGGCGGCGTGGTCAACCAGATGATCTTCTACGTGGCCAACTCGATGTCCGATGCCGCCCTGACGGCAGCCTACAATCAGGCCGTCTCCGACAACACCGCCCAGGTGATCAACGTCTCGCTCGGCGAGTGCGAAACCGCTGCCCAAAGCTCCGGCACGATGGCCACCGACGACCAGATCTTCGAAACCGCCGTTTCGCAAGGCCAGACCTTCGCCGTGGCTTCCGGCGATTCCGGTTCCTACGAGTGCGGCGGCAGCACCAGCCAGCAAAGCTACCCCGCAGTCTCGCCTTACGTCATTGCCGTCGGCGGCACGACGCTCTATACCGATTCTTCAGGCGCCTGGTCTTCCGAAACGGCATGGTCTTGCAGCAGCGCATCGAGTTGCGCTAACGGCGGCACCGGCGGCGGCGTCAGCAGCACGGAAAGTGCGCCGAGCTGGCAAATCTCCTCGGGGGTTCTGGGTTCCTCGAGCCGCCGCGGCGTGCCCGACGTGGCCTTCGACGGCGACCCCGCTTCCGGCGCCCTGCCCATCGTCAATGGATCGCCCACGCAGTACGGCGGCACCAGCCTGGCCACACCGATCTTCGTCGGCTTCTGGGCTCGCATCCAATCCGCCAATTCGAACAGCCTGGTCTTCCCGGCCACCGCCTTGTATCAATACGGCCCGGCCAACGAATCGACGTTCTTCCACGACGTGACTTCCGGCACGAACGGCGGCTATTCCGCCGGGCCCGGCTGGGATTACACGACCGGCTTCGGCAGCTTCGACGTGACCGGCTTTGCCAATTTCGTCAGCAGCAATTCGGGCTGGTAAGCCGCCGCCGTTCGTAGTACATTGACGCGACCAAGGGGCATGCCGGCACCGGCGTGCCCCATCGTTTATGGTTATCGATACGGTCGCTCAAATTGCAAGGCAGGGGTTCCGCTTCACAAGCGCATTTCACAAGCGAATGTCACAAGATTCCGCATCATGCACACTTCACAGAATCAAGGCTTACCTTCCTGGCTCCTTTACGGCGTGCCGGGCGCGCTGATCGTCCTTGTCTGCGCGCTCTATGTATATTTCAATGCCGGCGATCCACCGCCGGAGCACAATAAGCCGGCAGCGGCATCTTCCAGCACGGTCTTCGGGCCCGGCGCGCTAGGTACGGGCGACAGCGGCGAGTCGCTCAACAAACAGCAGGAAACTGTCAAGCCCCTGCTTGCGCCGCCCAACGGCTTGATGGCATCACCCGACGGCCAGTTGCAAGTCAACTCTTCGCTGCGTGACGTGTGCGATTTCTTTCTGCTGCAACAAGCGGGCGGCAACCAGGCTGCGGCGCTGCAGGCCTACCTGAAGGAAAAGCTCCCGCCCCAGGCGGCAGCACAAGCGCAAGAGATTGCCTCGCACTATCAATCGTACATGCAGGCGCACGACGCCATGCTGGCGAGCCAGAACCTCGCCACCCACGATGCCGAGCGCATCGCCAACTGGCGCGAGCAACGCGACCGCCTGCGTCTGGGCATGCTCGGCGAAACCGTGGTGCAAGCCTGGTATCCGGACGAAGATAACCGCTTTGCGCAGGCAATCGAGCAATTGCGTGAGCGCGGCGCCAATGTGACGCAGACTTTGGCCACCGGCGGCCATAACCTGAGCGGACAGGAGCAGGACGACAACCAGATGCTCGATACGATTGCGGACGAAACCAAGAGCTACAGTGCGCGGCGCCAGGAAGAACTGGCATGGGCAGAACATTTCCAGACCTATGTCACTGCCGCAACGCAGATCAGGCAGCAACCGGGGTTGAGCTTTATGGAAAAAGAAAACCAGCTGCGCGTCGAATTGGTGAAATTGTTTCCGAACGAGAGACAGCGGCAGCGTGCGCGCGATATGGGGCCGTGAGGGGCCGTGAGGTGGAGTGAAGCCTGCGCGAGCGCGCATACCGGGGCGGAAGAACCCGTCCATCCAGCAAGACGCGTTCACCCGGAGCGCCAAGGGCCGGGCGACCACCGGTTTCATTCAAAATTTCGACCCGAAATATTTCGCAAGTGTAGCAATCACGCTACAGGCTGCAAAAAGCCGAGATACCGATTGCAAACTTTTTAGAACAAAATGACATGCAGCGGAACAACTGCGAGCCATACCAGCGCGGAACTGGTCTTATTTCCGGTCTGAAGACTTTGCGTCCTCGGGACGCGACGATTCACCCCGGCCGGCGAAAATCGTTGCCCGCCCATTTCAATGCGCTATGCCGGTCGAGCTTGAAATCGGGCGCCACGCGAACACGTGCCAGGCAAGCGCCATCCGCACCATAAGCGCTCAGGACGGCATGCGGGTCATCGTCGCTCGGCTTGATGTCGAGCGTCACGTTCAAGTCCACATTGCCCATGGTGACGAACACGCTCTTGTGCAGCATGGCGTGCAATTGCTGCTCGTGGCGGCGCAAGACTTCGCTGGCGGTTTTGACCAGAACGCCGAAGGCATTGGCGTCGAGCGGCTTGGGATTCTTCTTGTCTCGCCCCATGGTCCAAGGGCCGACCAGGGCCGGCTCGGATTGGCCATCCTTGAACATGGCGACGGCCCAGCCATCGTCATCTTCATTCTTGATCACCCGAGCGGTCCAGCCGTCGTCGCACCAGAGCCGCTCGGAAAAGATGCGTTCGCTCTCCTGCTCTTCTGCCGCCGCCATGGGCGCGGAGGCGGGAGCGGCATCCGGCAGCACGGTTTGCTCCGCTTCAACCATGGCAAGCTCCCCGGGCAAACCTTCGAAATCGAATTGCGCCTGCATCACTGATGAACGGCACGGTTCAACGCGCCTTCGACAAGACAATCAGCCACTTCGAGAACAGCACCAACTCAAGGTAGCCTTGCTCCACACCGGCACGCAAATCGAACACCGGATTGGTATAGGAATAGCGCTTGCGAAAATCGGGGCCGATGAAAATCTCACGACGGCCGACACGGATGACGATGGAAGTGGGAAGATACTCGGCGCCGAAGCGCGCTGCATTCAGACTGCTCATGGCAAAACCCTCGAGTGGCTGTATTGGCGAAGATGGCTGAGTTGACAAATTCGGTGATATCCGCACCGTGGAGCCATCGTAACACAAATACTGTACATGC
>DASVYZ010000769.1:0-3048 GCA_036391935.1 Burkholderiaceae bacterium
CAAGGCGGCGTTGGATTCGGGGGAATTTTTCCAGGCGACACGCCATGCGCACACGCTCAAATCGGTCGCTGGAACCATCGGAGCCAAGCAGCTGGCAAGCGCGGCAGCGAATCTCGAGCAGGCTTGCAAAAGCGAATCGGAGGCCGGCCTGCCGCTATTGCTGCGAACGGCCGAGGAGCAATTGGCGACGGTGTTGACGAGCCTGCGTGCGCTTCCGGCTTAACGTCCGCCTACGAGCCTACGAGCCGTCCGGCAAATGCATCCGGGGAGAGGAATGCTGCGCAAGACACGTCGCACCATGTGCCCGATGGTTCGAACTCTTGCCATATCCTCGGCATCTGCGTCCTTCCGCGCGCGGCAATTTTTTTGTGTACAAAGTGCATCAATACAGGAATTGAGCAGGCGGAGCATGAACGGTAACGCCCTCATGAAACAAAAAACCGCAGGCAAAGCTGCGGTTTTTTGTTGAATCAAACACCAATCAGAAACGATAGCCTACCGTAACAGCTTCCGAAGTCGGGTTCAGCGGCGCATTGGCCGATTGCCCCGTCGACAGGTGTACCGTGGTGCTGATATAGGTCTTGGCAACCCAGGCATCGACGAACCAGCGCTGGTTGACGTTCCAGGTCACGCCGAGCTGCGGCGTTTCACCCCAGGCATTGTCGACCTTGAAGGTGGTCGGCGAGCCGCCGGGGTTGGAAATCGCGGTCAATGTGCCCGAACCCTTTTCGTCGCGGAACATGGCATAGGTGAGGCCCAGGCCGATGTAGGGGCGCACCGGCGCGTTGGCGTCGAGGAAGCGGTACTGAGCAAACAGGGTCGGCGGCAATTGCTTCAGAGTGCCGAGCTTGCCGGCGCCTTGAAGCGAACCCGCGCCATACAGATCGTGCGAGTATTCGTTGCCGAGGCCCAGCATCAGGCTGATGTGGTCGTCGATGTTGTAAATGATGTTCAAGACCGGCTCGGCATCGCTGCTCGGCTTGGTTTCGCTGCCTGGAATACTCGGCGCCGAAAGCGCGTCGGTCGCATGCGGCGAGATGTTGTTGATGCCGACGGACACGGCCCAGGTGCCGGCCGCCTGCTGTGCCGTAGCGCCAGCGCTTGCGGCCAGCAAGGCGCCCAGCGCCAGCGCTTTCAGTGCGAGTGTTGCTTTTGCGTTCATCTATGTCTCCAATACCTGTTTGTTGAAGGCCGCAGCCCGAATGGAGCGCGGCCGTTTCGCTTTTCTGCTTACAGCCAGCCGCGCAAAGCCATTTCCGTGGACACGTACTTGGCCAGCAGCGTATAGCCGTAAGGCGTCGGGTGTACGAAGTCGGCAAACAGGTAATGCGACACGTCTCCGCTGATTGTGTTTTTCGTGGAGCAAACCAGCGAAGAGCCGAGCGGGTTGGCCGACGATGCCAGGTTGCAGGCGGGCGTCGTCACATTGGTAATGCCGTATTGGCCCGGGTTCTGCGTGTTTAGGTGGCTCTGCGTATTGGCATCGACGTACAGCACATTGGCGCTCGATCCCACACCGCTTTGCAGTTGCGAGTTGAATGTCGAGACCATGGTGTTGACCAGCGTCAGTGTCGAAGCGTCGAGCGAGTCGCCGAACGGTGTCGTCCCGATGTCCGGGATATTGACGACAGTGACGTATTTGGCGCCGTTGGCCAGGATCATCTGGTTGATGTAGCCGGCCAGTTCTCCGCCGGCCTGCCCCATCGCGGTGACAGCGTTGGTGGCGCCCGTGCCGGCGGCGTAGGCCTGGCCGGCCGCATTGCCGACCGAAGTCAGGTAGGCGGTGACCAGCTCGGCTTCGGCAGCAGCCTGGCAATTGCTAGCTTGTGCATCGGTCGGCGTGCAGGTGCCGGCCTTGATGTCGGCAGCAATTTGCGCCGCAACGGCGGCTTGCACGGCCGAAGCGCTACCCAGCGATGCCTGCCACAGTTCGCCTTCGGCCTGGGCCTGGCAGTTGCTGGCTTGCGCGTCGGTCGGCGTGCATGTCTTGGCTGCGATGTCGGCTTGTACCTGGGCCGTCACCTTGGCCGTCACGGCGGCAGCGCCGGCCGCTGTGGCATTGGCTTTCAAGGTGGCCAGTTGAACGAACACGTCATTGGCGCCAGCCAGCACGAACACGATATCGGTGCCGGAGAAGCTGCCGTTGGCGGAGAGGAAATTCGCGATCTGCGTCTTGACCGGCACGGTCAATTGGCCGAGGACGGCCGAGCCGCCCAGGTTCGCGGCCAAGCCGGCGCTGCCGGGGCCGTTCGGGTCGGTTACGCGGGCACCGCCCTGGCCATAGCCGTAGCAGCCGCTGTGCATGGTCGCAGCGACGGAGAAACCGGCGGCGGCCGAGCCGTTCAAGCCGGTCTCGGCGGGACAGGGAGCCGGCAAACCGAGCGAGGCGGCCATCAACTCGGTCCAGTTCTGGGCCGAGGCGGGAATCGAGTTGACCGTGTATTTGCCGCCGCCCAGGGCAGCAACGGTGCCGACGGCATAGGTGCCGACGTCGCTCAAGCTGTCGCCAAAGGATACCTGGCGGGTGAATTTGACCTTGGTGCTTTGGTCGCCGCCGGATGCGCTGCCACCGCCGCAACCGGCGAGGACAACAGCGGCCAACGCGGCGAGCGCGAATGGGGTATGACGCATTATGTCTCCTGAAGTGTTTTGGTTCAGGATGCCTGCCTAATCTACCGCGCGGCCAAACCCCGGGTCTGCGATGCTCGCCGTACACTTGTACGGCTGCGCCCCCTACCCGACCTTGACCTGCTCGCTACGATTTTGCAAATATCCCGCGAAAAAAGAACAATCGTTCGCTTTCTCTGGTTCTAGTATGTCATCGTTGGGTAGCCTTGTATAGGCGCACTACCCTGACGTTTCAAAAATTTAGAATATTTGCCACACTTTGCCCATTGAAAGCGGCGCGTCGCAGGCGGTCATTGACACCGGCCCAATCCTGGGATACCGGCGGTGCTTCCACCACGATCACGTCGCCGCCGGCATGGTCCATGGCGCGCAGTGCGGCATAGAGGTCGTGGGCATAGCCTTCAGGCGCAACCGGCATCA
>DASVYZ010000770.1:0-4374 GCA_036391935.1 Burkholderiaceae bacterium
AAATAGGTTGAAAAGACAAAATCAAGTTGTTGGATTTGTTTTTAAGAGCCGGCTACAGTGCATCCATCGAAAACGGAGGATGTGTCATGACTACCCCAACTCTTGCCCCCGCAGCCCGGCACCCCGTGCGCCACGCGGTACCGCGACTCGTGCCGGGATTGCTGCTGTGCCTCTTGCTTGCCATGGCTGCGATCCGGCTCGGCAAATTCTCCTGGCTCGCTGCACATGGCTTTAGCGCGCTCACCGTCGCTATCGTGCTCGGCATGGCGCTGGGCAATTCGGCCTATCGCTCGTTTGCTGGCATCGCAGGCGCCGGCGTCACGTATTCCAAGCAGATGCTTCTGCGTGCCGGCATCGTGCTCTATGGCCTGCGGCTGACGTTGCAGGATATAAGCCATGTCGGCGCGGCCGGGCTGCTGATCGATGCGCTGATCTTGTGCAGCACCTTTGGCTTGTCATGGCTGATCGGCACGCGTGTCTTCAAACTCGACCGCAGCACCGCCATGCTGGTCGGTGCCGGCAGTGCGATTTGCGGCGCGGCAGCCGTGATGGCGACGGAACCCGTGTTGAAGGCGCATGCTGAAAAGGTGGCGGTTGCGATTTCCACCGTGGTGGTGTTCGGCACCTTCGCGATCTTTATCTATCCGGCACTGTTTGCCCTGAACCTGCATTGGGGCATCATCGTGCCCGGCGCCGAAAGCTTCGGCATCTATGCGGGCTCGACCATCCACGAAGTGGCGCAAGTGGTTGCCGCGGCGCGCAACATCGGCACGGAAACGGCAGACGTGGCGGTCATTGCCAAGATGGTGCGCGTGATGATGCTGGCGCCTTTTCTGATTGCGCTGTCGGCCTGGCTGTCACGCGATGCCAGGGCGAAGCAGGTCGGGGCCACGCCCGCCATCGTGCCCGTCAGCGCACCGCGGCTGAACATTCCCTGGTTTGCCTTCCTCTTTATCGCGGTGGTGATTGCGCACTCTTTCGTTACCTTGCCGGGGGCATGGATATCCCGGGCCAACGATGTCGACACCATGCTGCTTGCAATGGCCATGGCCGCACTCGGCTTGACCACGCATGTGTCGGCGATACGGCAGGCCGGCGTCAAGCCCTTGCTGCTCGGCGGGCTCTTGTTTGTCTGGCTGATCGTGGGCGGTGCGCTCATCAATCGCACGGTCTTTGCGATGTTACGCTGAAAGAATGTAGCCACGTCATGCACATATTGTTGCAGACGAGATCGCCCCTGCGATTGAGCCTCGCCGACAAATCAGCGCTCATCTGCTTGAGAAATCATCAGTGGTACGGCGGTGGCCCGTAAATGTTACATATGGGTCACCGAGCAGTCACATTCATTTGCTACATTCCCAACACTAAATTCCAGTATCGGCTCATGAGGAGCGATACCCAAGCTGCGTGCCTGCGCATGTCCTGTGCAATGCACGAGCCGGACCAGAGGCGGCCGGGCCGACACGGCAACCGGCCTGATGAATGTTCAACTGATAAACGGGTGGGGTCATGTCTATAGATGTATTTCGAAGAGGGGTAATGCGCAAGTTCGGCCTGGGTCTGACGACCGTGGCCGTATGCCAATTGCTGGCCGCTTGCGGCGGCAGCAGCCACAACAACGCCGCTGCGAGCGGTTCGGCCACCGTGGTCTACGCGCCGAAGACGCCGGTCCAGCATGTCATCGTGATCATCGGCGAAAACCACAGCTTCGACAACGTGTTCGCCACGTATCAGCCGCGTTCCGGCCAGACGGTCATGAATCTGCTCTCGCAAGGCATCGTCAATGCCGACGGCACGCCGGGCGCCAACTTCAAGCTGGCCAACCAGGCCGCCGCGACCGACCATTCCACCGACGGCTTCCTGATGGCTCCGCCGCAAACAGCGTTTGCCGGCGGCGTGATGCCGGCACCGCTGACCGGCGGCCCGAAGACCAACTACCTCGGCACCGGCGGCACGATCGCCACCGCCCAGGCCACCGAAAGCGGACTCGATCCCCAGTACTACCAATACCTGCTGACCGGCGGCACCGGCCAATCCGGCAGCGTGCCCGATGCGCGTATCGCCAATCAATCGGCCCTGCCGCCCGGCCCGTTCCAGCTGACCAGCTCGACCTTCAGCTACGACGCCTATTCGGCCAGCCCGGTGCACCGCTTCTACCAGATGTGGCAGCAGCTCGACTGCAACATCGCCCACGCCACGGCCGCCAAGCCAACCGGCTGCGACGGCGCGCTGTTCTCCTGGGTTGAAACCACGGTCGGCGCCGGCGCCAACGGAATTCCGCAACCGGCCACCTTCAGCACCGACTATGCTGCGGGGGCCGTCACCACGGGCGAAGGTTCGACCGCGCTGGGTTTCTACAACATGAACAACGGCGACGTTCCCTACTTCAAGGAGCTGGCCGACCAGTATGCCATGAGCGACAACTTCCACCAGTCCGTGCAGGGCGGCACCGGCGCCAACCACATCATGCTGGGCCACGGCGACCTGATCTATTTCACCGACGGCAACGGCAACGCGCAGACTCCGCCCAACGGCGCCACGGTCGATGCCGGCACGCCCAACGCCGGCACCGTCAGCGAAATCGAAAATCCGAACCCGGCGTCCGGCACCAACAACTGGTACACGCAAGACGGCTACGGCGGCGGCAGCTACGGCTCGGCCTCGTACGGCGGCGGTTCCTACACCAACTGCTCCGACTCGACCCAGCCCGGCGTCGCACCCGTGCTGGCTTATCTGAAGTCGCTGCCCACTCCGGTTGCCGCCAACTGCGATGCAGGCCACTACTACCTGCTCAACAACTACAATCCGGGCTACTTCGGCAACGGCAAGAACGCCTACACCGACACTAACGCCGCCAACACCGTCTTCACCATTCCGCCCTCGGCCGTTCCCTCCATCGGCGACGTGATGAACACCGCCAACGTGACCTGGAAGTACTACGGCGACCAGTGGAACAACTACGTCAACGACCCCTATCAGCTGAACTGGGGCAAGCCGGGCGCCAACACCGACGAGTACTGCAACATCTGCAATCCGTTCCAGTACGACACCTCCATCATGGCTAATCCGACGCAAGTCGCCGCACACATCCAGGATACGACCAACCTGTATTCGGATATCGCCGCCGGCACGCTGCCCGCCGTGTCCTTCGTCAAGCCGTCCGGCTGGGTCGACGGTCACCCTGCATCGTCCAAGCTCGACCTGTTCGAAGGCTTCTCGAAGAAGGTGATCGATGCGGTGCAAGCCAATCCCGCGCTGTGGGCCAATACCGCGATTTTCGTCACCTTCGATGAAGGCGGCGGCTTCTACGACTCCGGCTATGTCGCGCCGCTGGATTACTTCGGCGACGGCACGCGCATTCCCTTCATCGTCGTCTCGCCGCTGGTCAAGCCCGGCTATGTTTCGCACAGCTACACCGACCACGTCTCGATCCTGAAATTCATCGAACGCAACTGGGGCTTGCCGGTGATCAGCAAGCGCAGCCGCGACAACCTGCCCAACCCGCAGGCGGTGAGTTCGAACCCCTACGTGCCGACCAACGGCCCGTCGATCAACGACCTGTGGGATATGTTCAGCTTCAGTTCGTAAATATGCGGTGAATTGTTGCGGGGCGCGAGCCTCGCGGCAGCGGCCGGTTTCGCGTCGGGACTTGTCTCCGGCGCGGAACTGGCCGTTTCCCTTGTTTGATTTCGTGTTTTTTTGTGAATGTTGAGGAAGAAATGTTGATCCGTACCAGCAATACCCTGCGCGCCATTTCCGTCGTTGCTCCCGTCGCCGTCGCGGCAATCGCGGCAGTCACGATTTCGGCCTGTTCCAGGAACGGCGACAAGAACGCGGTTACGCAAGACAAGACCAAGGTCGCCCTGACGGTGAACGGCACTGTGGTCAGCCAGGGCGAGCTCGATCTGCTGATGCGCCAGCAGCCGGCCCAGCGCGAAGCGCCCGCGGCGCGCCAGCACACCATCGACAACCTGACGCAGCAAATCCTGGCTGCCCAGGAAGCGGCCAGGAAGGGCTTCGACAAGCAAGCCGACGTGCAAGACCAGATCGAAATGTCCAAGACCTTCATCCTGGCGCAATCCTACGTCAAGGATTTCTTCGCTACGCACCAGCCCACCGACGCGCAATTGAACGCCGAATACGACAAGCTCAAGGCCGAAGCCTCGGGCAACCAATACCGCGCGCGCCACATCCTGGTGAAGACCGAAGACGAAGCCAAGGCCATCATCGCCAAGCTCAACAAGGACCCGAACAGCTTCGCGGAGCTGGCCAAGCAATCGCAAGACCCGGTTTCCAAGGCCAAGGGCGGCGACCTCGGCTGGTTCGACAGCAAGACCATGGTGCCCGAATTCAGCGCCGCCGTGGCCAAGCTCT
>DASVYZ010000771.1:0-3205 GCA_036391935.1 Burkholderiaceae bacterium
TCCGGCGCGGCATCCCCTGCACGGCATGGTGATTGTTGCCGCCACGGCCACCGAAGCCTCCGTGACCGCCTTGCCCCTGCCCTTGGCCGCCACGGCCGCGCTTTTGCTGCGTCATGCCCGGGAAACCCAATGCCGTCTGCAAAGGATCAGGCTGACGGCTGCGGCCCTGCCCCTGGCCTTGCTTGTTGCCTTGGGCCTTGCCGCCCTGCTGGCCCTGGCCATAACCCTTGCCATTGCCGCTGCGCGCCTGCGCCTTATCGCCACCGCCGCCGGCCTGCTTTTCCAGGCCCGAGGCCGCCATCAGGCTGCGTACGGCATGCTCATCCATCTCTTCCCAGCGGCCGCGCTTCAGGTTCGAAGGCAACGTCAACATACCATAGCGCGTGCGGATCAGGCGCGACACGGTCAAGCCGATCGCTTCGAACATGCGGCGCACTTCGCGGTTGCGGCCTTCGCCGATGATCACGCGATACCATTTGTTGATGCCTTCGCCGCCGCCATCGGCGATGCGCGAGAAGTTCGCCATGCCGTCTTCGAGCTCCACGCCCGCCAGCAGCTTCTGGCGCATGCCCTCTTCGAGTTCGCCCAGAGTACGCACGGCATATTCGCGGTCGATGCCGTAACGCGGATGCATCAGCCGGTTGGCCAGGTCGCCCGAGGTGGTAAACAGCAGCAAGCCTTCGGTATTGAAGTCGAGGCGGCCCACGGCCAGCCACTTGCCGGCCTTCATGGCCGGCAGGCGGTCGAACACCGAGGGACGGCCTTCCGGATCATCCATGCTGACGATTTCGCCGGCCGGCTTATGATAGATCAAGACGCGCGGCGGCTTCTTGCTGATGCGGCGCTGGATCGGCTTGCCGTTGATCTTCACCACGTCGGTGGCGAGGATGCGCTGGCCGATGTGAGCCGGTTCGCCGTTGACCGAAACACGCCCGGCGATGATCAATTCTTCCATGTCGCGCCGCGAACCGAGGCCGGCTTCGGCCAGCACCTTGTGCAGCTTGGGCGCGTCGTCTTCGGCAGTCAGGTCGCGCCGCACGGCCTTGGCCGGCGCGGGACGGCCGCTATGCCTGGTGTCGTCGCCGTCGAGATCGAATGCTTCCGAAGTGACGAAGGAGAACACGGCATCGGCATCGACATGCCTGGATGCCGGCTTGCCTTTTTGCCTGGTCCCCTTGGGGCCGGCATGTTCCGGCTTGCCGCCTGGCGCGTTGTGTGCTTGTTTGACCTTGCCTTCGGGGCGCGGCTTGCGCTCGCGGCGCGGCGGCGGCACTTCGCCGGCAGCACCGGCTTCGGCCGCCGTGCCTTCGGCGGGAGCGTCCGCTTGTTCCGCCTTTTCCAGCTTCTCGACTTGCTGATCCTGCCCACGCGGCGCACTGCGCGCACGGCGCAAGGTGCGCGGACCGCGCACGCCGCGCTTGGGAGACTTGATCGGCGCTTCGCCTTCGGCTACTGCGGAATGCGATTCTGCGTGCGAACGGGCCGTGCTTGCTGCGCCTTCGGAGGCGGCCGCTTCAGAGGCGGCGTTTTTATCTGAACTGGAGTCGTTCATCATTCACTTCTATATTGCTGATCCGGCGGCGCGACGGCTGCCGGGGGTTGATCTTGTTCGGTTTGGCGTTGTTCTTCACCGTGATGCGTTTGCGCTGCCGCTTCCGCCTCGACAGACGACTCGGCATCCCCCGACTCACTTTCCATTCGCTCGGCTTCCATTTGCCCGGTTTCGGCGACAACGGTTGCTTCAGCCTCCGCCTCCACCGCTTGCGTGGCGGCTTCGACGGCAGCCTCGCCGGCTTGGGCGGCAATGTTCTCTTCCGCGGGCGCCATGGCATCCACGGCGTCCACAGCGGGGCTCTCGCCTTCCGCCGCAGCCGCTTCGGCACCTTCCACGGCCTGCCCGGCAAAATCCATCCCCGCCTGTTCGTCGCCGGCCAGTTCCGCCTCCAGCGCCGGCAACAGCGCTTCAGCCGGCGTGCCGTCCTTGGTCACTTGCTGCAAGGGCGGCAATTGGTCCAATGCCGACAGGCCGAGGTCATCCAGAAATTGCTTGGTCGTCGCAAACAGCGCCGGACGACCGGGCACGTCGCGGTGGCCGACGGCTTCGATCCAGTTGCGGTCTTCCAACAGCTTGATGGTCTGCGAATTGACCGTCACGCCGCGGATTTCCTCGATGTCGCCGCGCGTCACCGGCTGGCGGTAGGCGATGATGGCGAGGGTTTCCAGCGTGGCGCGCGTGTACTTGGGCGGCTTTTCCGGATTCAGGCGCTCGAGATACTTCTTCATCTCGGGGCGGCTCTGGAAACGCCAGCCGGTCGACAGGCTGACCACTTCGATGCCCTTGTCGGCCCAGTCGTGGCGCAACTCCTCGAGCATGCTCTTGATCGTATCGGCGCCCACGGGAGAATCTTGCTCGTCGCCGGATTCGTCGCTATAGAGCTTTTTCATCGCGTTGATGGTCAACGGCTCATGCGCACACAGCAATGCGGTTTCGAGGACCTTCTTCGCCTCAGCAGTATTCATGTGTTCGTTTCGAACAGTTTTTTACTGTTTTACTGTTAACTAATATTTTTTGCGACAACGCCTCAGCACAATGACGCACTGCGCGGGTTCCGCGTTGAAACTTTGCATTCCGACGCCCCAATTTGTTGGAGGTGTAATGAGGAGCGGGAAAACGGCCATCTCTAAAAGTCTACTGCGCCACCCAATCTCGGGCCCGCGATGCTCGCCGCACCTTCGTACGGCTGCGCTTCTCGGCCCGACCTTGGACCGCTCGCTGCGATTTTTAGAGGTGCCCTTATACTTAAGGCTTGGTTGCGGGGGCAGGATTTGAACCTGCGACCTTCGGGTTATGAGCCCGACGAGCTGCCAGACTGCTCCACCCCGCGTCTGAAAGGGTAGACTATACATGGTATTGCCCACTTACGCAATTGTTATACCTGACATGAATTTGCGCTCACCGCCAAATTCATTGCCCGCTCCGGGATGCTACACTTGCAAGAGCGCCGTTTCACCCTCGCCCACATCCAAAGCTCCCATGAAATTCTGCTCCGAATGCGCCCAGCCGGTTTCCCTGCTCGTCCCGCCCGACGATAACCGGCCGCGTTACGTGTGTGGCAGTTGCGGCACCATACACTATCAGAACCCCAAACTGGTTGTCGGTTCCATTCCGGTCTGGGAAGCCGGCGGCACAATGCAGATCCTGCTG
>DASVYZ010000772.1:0-2440 GCA_036391935.1 Burkholderiaceae bacterium
CAAAAAGTTCGGCCAGGCGCCCTATCCGGCGCTCGATGCGGTCACCGCCGAACGCTGGAACAGGACCACCGCCGGCTTGAAGGGCGGGCAGGAGCGCTTCGTCAAACGCTTCAACGCCTTGCCCAAGGCCACGCAAGCAGCTTACTATGACGGCAAGGACAAGATCTCTTCCACTGTGCAACATGCGCCGATGATGTTGATCAATGAACGCAACCAGGAACTCGCGCCGCGTCTGAGCGGAATAGTCAGGGCGAAAATGGACCAATTGAATCCCATCCTCGACGGCTTCAAGGCCAGCAAGGGTTAAGAGCACCTCCACTATGGACGAAAACGTATTGCAGCAAATCCGGGCCAACGCCCGATTGGTGGTCGACAAGCTTGGCCCGCATTCCGGCATACAGCAAGCCGGCGTGCATTTCGGCTATAACCGGGAATCGGTCGAATACCTGACCGGCTTGATCGAGCGGCTGCGGCTTGAGGAAGCCAACCGTCCTGAACCGCCCGAGACGCTCGTTTCCACATTGGGTTCGTTTTTTGGCGAATGCCTTGCCGCAGCCACCGGCGGAAAATGGTATCGGGACGAAGAACTCGAGTTGTATGGTATCGCCCTGGTCTCGCCGCAGGGGCAACAGCATTCAGTCTTCCCGTTCTCCAAGATCGCCAAACAATTCGCCAACGGCGTGGAGGGTGGCGATTCCGTGCTCGGCATGTACGATATCGTGGTCGATGGTTTGGCCACCGGCAAGATGGATCGTTAATCCCTGACGATTCGCGCCGTGAGTTCGGATGCGGTATTGCCCAACAGATAGCGCGGCCCCTCGCCCAGCGCGGCGGCGAGGTCTTGCGGATTGTAGAGCCGGCATTTCTGCAGCGACAGGCAACCGCAGCCTATGCAAGAAGTGAGCTGGTCGCGCAGGGCGGTCAATGCATCGATGCGTTGTTGCAGCAGCGGTTGCCATGAACGCGACAATCTTTCCCAATCCTGCTTGCCCGGCGTGCGCGCATCGGGCAAGGCAGATAGCGCCGACGCCACCTCTTCGAGCGACAAGCCCACCGTCTGCGCCACGCGGATGAAGGCCACGCGGCGCAGCACGTCGCGCCGGTAGCGCCGCTTCCCCTCATATTTCGTGCCAGCTTCACGCACACTGGCGATCAAGCCCTTGTCTTCATAAAAGCGCAAGGCGCTCGCGGCCACGCCGGAACGGCTCGCCAGTTCGCCTATGGTGATCAATTCTTCCATCGCCGCCCTTCATCAATCGCTTGACTTCAAGTGTACTTGAAGTTTCAGACTGGAGCTTCACTCCCTGAGAGGATCGCCATGACCGACTTGAAATCGAATACCGTGCTGCAAGGCCTGCTCGATGCCAACCGCCGTTTCGATCTGAACGGCCGCGGAACAACCAACCATTGCCCAATGGCTCTGAGCGCCCTGGCGGCGATGGGCGCACCGCCTCAACGGCTGGAACAATTCTTCGCCCGCTGGGAAGAACGATACGCCCTGACAGGTTCCGACCATGTGAGCTTGTCGCGTGCGGCATGGCCGGAAGCGATAGGCCAGGGCGACCTGTTTTGCGCCGCGCGCGATTGTTTTGCCGACTGGGTCGCACAAGACGGGGCGGACGTTGTGCTGCAGGAAGTCATCGGCAAGCTCTCGCTGGCACCGGCATCGGGTGCTTTCCATGCATTGATCCGTCTTGCTTACGGACTCGAAACCGGCAACGACGGTGAAATCGGCGCGGGGCTCGCCGCACTGGCCTGCGGCAGGCTCGCCATCGATATCCCCCTGAAAGGGCGAGCGGCGGCGGCATCGGTGCAAGACGGCTTGGCCCTGCTCGCGCAATGGCTGCCTGACGCCAGGATCGGTGACGGCTGGATCACACCGCGCCTGCGCGCGGTCGCGCAATTGCCGACCTTCCGCGCCGTGCTTCCCGCACCGCCTCAAGAGGAAGACCTGCTTGCCGGCTTGCGCACCGCAGCGCTGACGCTGCATTGGCAAACCGATGATTTCGTGGCTCTGCACACGGTGACGGGAATGCACGCGGCGCGCATCGTGCTGTCGCATTTGCCCCGGACGATGGCGCAACGTTATCTGCCGGAGCTATGGACGGCATTTTGCACGGCTTACGTCGTGGTCGGCGCGCCGCCGCTGCTGGCATTGCCGGCCTTGCCTATGCAGGAAGATTGGCCCTCACTGTTTGTGCAAGCCGTTGCATCGGACGACGACCACGATATCAAGCTTGCATATAGCTGCTTCGAAGAGAATCGCCTGTCACCGTCGCCCGTGTACTATGCAGCGGCCCGGCGGCGATTGGCTGCACGCCAAGCCCGCGCAGCGTAAAGATTCGAACGAAGAGAGGAGGCGAAGGCCGGGACTCCTCCCGCCCTGCAAAACGGCTGCATAATAAAAAAACCCCGCAACGCGCGTTGCGGGGTTTTTTTA
>DASVYZ010000773.1:0-4403 GCA_036391935.1 Burkholderiaceae bacterium
ACGATAGCGGCAGGCCAGCGCCGCAGGTGCGGGTAAAAGGCGCACACGAGGAACATGCCGAGCGGCGCATAGCCCGCGACGTTGATTGCAAGGTCGAACCAGGTCCAATAGCGCGGCCACGGCGCCCACAGGTAAGCCAGCGGCGAGACGCCGAGATCGCGCCAGCCGGTGAAGGGGAACCAGCTGGCGTAGACGATCAACAAGGCATAGGCCAGCAAGCCTGCGCGCGCGAACGAGGACGCGCTGGCTTGCGCGTCCTTGCCGGCCGGAAGCGAAACCATCGTCATCAGGGCAGGGGATGCGTATCGAGATGCAAGCCGGCGATCCAGCGGATGATGTCGGCTATCGCCAGATCGCTGGCGCGCGAGAGTGCCTTTGCGCCGCCGGCGGCATCGGCCGATTGCGCGTCTTCCTGTTCCACGATGGCGGTCTGCGCCAGCAGCTTGCGTCCGTCGAACAGGGAGACGCGCAACGCCACGCGGGCGCTGCTGTGGTCCGCGCGGTCGAACTGCTGGGTGAAGTCTTCCGCTTCGGTGCGCAGGGTCAGCGTCACGTTTTGCGCCGCATCTCTGGATGAGAGAACGCGCCCGCCCGCTTCTGCAATGCGCATCTTCAGGCGCTGTTCGAACAATTGCATGGGCGGCGCCACCCAGCGGCTGTTGGCGTAGGAATGGAGCTGGAGTTCGTCCGCGTAGTTCAGGCGGTACAGCATTCCGCTATTGTCGAGCCAGGAGGGCACGTTAGGTGCGGCCACCGTCATCGGCGGCAGCGCGGCCGGCTGCAGTGCCGGCGTCGCAGCGCCGAGATCGAACGCGGTTTGCGCCGGCGCATGGCCGGCGAACGAGCAGGCCGTGAGCAATAGTGCGGTC
This sequence comes from Burkholderiaceae bacterium, assembly GCA_036391935.1. Taxonomy (GTDB): domain Bacteria; phylum Pseudomonadota; class Gammaproteobacteria; order Burkholderiales; family Burkholderiaceae_D; genus PKWO01. Next base: position 870 of record DASVYZ010000773.1, read on the forward strand.
AGGGCGAGAGGGAAAAGTTTGCGCATGGTTGTCGTTATTTTGCCGGAGCGGTAAAGCCGGGCTCGCCCGGGCCCGGCGCGGGATTGCTGCCGAACAGCAGGCTTTGCGGACGCGCATCGATATGGTCCAGCGTGCGGTTCGCCGAGCGCAGCGAAGATTGCATGTCAAGCGTCAACGGCAGCACCTGGTCCTGGAAATTGCTCGCCGCGCCGCTGACTTGGTCTGCCGCATTCGTGATGCGCTCGACTGCGCCGCCGGGCGCCTGCAGGCTGTTGCTCAAGCGGTTCAGGCTGTCGGACAGGGCGCGCGTGTCGTCGGACAAGTTTTTGAACGACGCCAGCGTCCGTTCTGTTTGCCTGGTCAATGCCGGCAGCTTGTCCAGCGTCGGCTGCAGCTTGTCCGGTATGCGCTCGATCTTGTTGGCGGCACGGCTGACATTGTCGATCGCCGCCATCGTCGCCTGCTGGTTTTTCGGCGCAAGCAGGGTGTTGAAGCGCTCGGTCAATTGCTCGGTCTTTTCCAGGATGGCCAGGCCCTTTTCCTGAAGCGTTTCGAACAGGCTCGCACGCATGTCTATGCGTGCGATGGCGTCGGCGCTGCTTTGCAATTTCTCGGGATTGCTGCCGTCGTCATCGAGCTGGACATAGGCCAGGCCCGTCACGCCCTGGTAAGCCAGCGAACCGTAAGTCGATTTGGTGATCGGCGTATCGGGGCGCACGCCCAGCAGCACCGCGATCTGGCCCGGCACCTTGGGATCGAAGCGGATCGCTTCGACGCGCCCGACGTCGAGCCCGCGGTAACGCACCGCAGCCTGCGGGTTCAGGCCGGGTATGGCGTGCTTCGTCACCATTTCGTAGGGTACGCGGCCCACTTTGTCATGGTTGAACCAGAGCGCGATCAGGACGGCGGCGACCAGCAGCAACAAAGTGAACAATCCCGCCATCAGGGCGTGGGCCTTATTTTCCATGCTTATTTCCCATGAATCTCTTTCTTGTTATGGAGCGCCTGCATCGCGCGCCTGCCGCGCTCGCCGAGAAAGAACTCAGCGATGAAGGGGTGCTGCACCTCGACGACTTCCGCGGCCGTGCCGAGCGCCACGAATCTCCTGTCGGCCAGCACGGCGATGCGGTCCGCCAGCTCGAACAGGGTATCGAGGTCATGCGTGACCATCACCGCGGTCAGGTTCAACTCGCGGCGCAGGGCCTGGATCAACTCGACGAAACTCTCCGAGCGGCAAGGGTCGAGCCCGGCGGTCGGCTCATCGAGAAACAACAGCTCCGGCTCAAGCGCCAGCGCCCGCGCCAAGGCGACGCGCTTGACCATGCCTCCCGAAAGATCCGCCGGCATCTTCAAGCCGTCTTGCGGCGTGAGGCCCACCATCCGCAACTTCAGGTGCACGGTGTCGCGTATCAAATCGTAAGGCAGGACGCGCAATTCGCGCAGCGGTTGCGCAACGTTGTCAAAGGCATTGAGCGCGGAAAAAAGGGCGCCGTGCTGAAACAACATGCCCCAACGGTTACGCAACAACCGCAATTGGCGCGATGCCGCTCGATGCACGTCCTTGCCGAATATTTCGACCACGCCAGTCGCGGGTTGTTCCAAGCCCAGCATTTGGCGCAGCAGCGTGGTCTTGCCGGCTCCCGAGCCGCCGACGATCGCCATGACTTCGCCTTGCCTGACTTCAAGATCGAGGTTTTCATGCACCACGGTCGCGCCGTAGGCCGTGGTGAGCTTGCTGATGCGGATAACGGGCTCGCTCATTGATAACCGGTATTGCTGAAAATGATGGCGAAGATGGCATCGGCCACGATCACCGCCGTAATCGCCGTGACCACCGATTGTGTCGTGCCTTGGCCCAGGCTTTCGGTATCGGGCTTGATGCGCAAGCCGAAATGGCAGGCGACAAGTGCGATCAGGCAGCCGAACACCACGCCTTTGGCGAGGCCGATCCAATAATTGACCAGCGGCACGACATCGGGCAGCTTGTCGAGGAAATAGAGCGGCGAGAAGTTGAGTTCGACGCGCGCTGCGATCATGCCGCCCGACAAGGCCATCGCATCGGTCCAGATCACCAGCAGGGGCATGGCCAATGCCAGCGCCAGCGCGCGCGGCAACACCAGGCGGAATCCGTGCGGCATGCCCATCACCAGCATGGCATCGAGCTCCTCGGTCACGCGCATGACGCCCAGTTGCGCCGTGATGGCCGAACCGGAGCGGCCTGCCACGAGGATGGCGGCCAGCATGGGCCCGAGTTCGCGGATGATGCTCATTCCCAGGATATTGACCAGGAACACGTCGCCGCCGAAGCTGTGCAATTGCTGCGCCGAGAGGTAGGACAGCACCACGCCGATCAGGATGCCGACCAGGGCCGTGATGCCGAGCGCGCGATAGCCGATGTGATAGATGTTGGCCGAGATCTCGCGCCATGGCCCGAGTTGCGGCGCCGACGCGAAACGCAGCGAGTCGAGCGACAACTGCCCGATCAGCGCAAGGAAATCGACGAGATGGCCCCGAATGGCGCCCAATACCTGGCGCGCATGGTGCCAGGCCCAAGCGAACAGGCCGGGCGGCGCATCCGTCTTCGCCTGCGCCGCATCCTGCCCTGTCTTTTGCGCCCGCTCTATCGTGGCAAACAGGCTTTCATGCTGCGGGTTCAGTGTCAATTGCGCCGGCCGCCTGCGGCCCCAGGCATTCCACAGCCATTGCGCACCGATATGGTCGAGTGCGTCGATCTGCGACAGGTCCCAGCGCGCTTCAACGCGGCGCGGCGTGCGCTGCATGGTCTGGCCCAGCAGCACTACCGCATCGCCCTCCGCCAAGGCATGCACATGCCAGACGCCCGTGGCGCGAATCACCAGGGGATTCTGTTGAGAGACGGCAAGCGACGGCGGCGCGTAATTCGGCATCCGGGAAGTGTAAGCGAGAATCCGCAGCGTGGACAATGCCGTTACAATGCATCACATGTCACAGCTATTTCCCTCCCCCCTTTCTCCCGAGAATATTGCCGCGCGACGAGATCCCCACGCGCGCCGCGTCGCCATCAAGGCGGTGGCTGAAACCGGTTCCACCAATGCGGACCTGCTGGCTGCCGCCGCGCACTTGCGCGAACCCACGCTCCTGATTGCCGAAAGCCAGACCGCCGGGCGCGGCCGCGCCGGACGCAGCTGGCACTCCGAACCGGGCGCCACGCTGACGTTTTCGCTGGCCTGGAAATTCGACTTGCCGCCCCAGGCCCTGGTCGGCTTGCCGCTTGCCGTCGGCACCGTGATCGCCGAAACCTTGGCGCGTTTCGACGTCGATGCGCGCCTGAAGTGGCCCAACGATGTCTTGCTCGGGCGCGACAAGATGGCCGGCGTGCTGATCGAGACCGCGCCGCTTGCGCAAGGCGGGGCGATCTGGGCCGTGATCGGTATCGGCATCAATGTGGCCATGCCGCCGACGCTGGCCGAGCGCATCGATCGCCCGGTTGCGGCGGCGTCGAACCTGCGCCTGCGGCGCGAGGAAGTGCTGGCCGTCCTGCTCGACAATCTGTGC
>DASVYZ010000774.1:0-3358 GCA_036391935.1 Burkholderiaceae bacterium
AATCACGCGCGCCGTCGAACCGGAGCTGCTCGAATACAAATGGGGTGACGGGCAGATGCGCTGGCAACTCGAGGCTAACGGTTCCGGCACGCGCCTGACGCTGTGGCATGCCATTGCGCGTCCCTATATCGCCATGGGTGCCGCCGGCTGGCATATCTGCCTGGACGTGCTCGACAGCTTCATCGCGGGAGAACCGTTGGGCCGCATCGTCGGCATGGGCGTGATGCAGTTCGAGGGCTGGCAGCGCTTGAAGGCGGAATACGAACAGCAGTTCGGCGTCAAGACGCCGGACTGGTCCAAGGCTCGACCTGAATAAAGCGATCAACCGAAACAACGAAAGGCAGGTAAGGTCATGAATGCATTGCTATGGACGCTGCAGGGCTTGCTCGCGCTGCACACGCTGATGGGCGCAGGGTGGAAGCTGTTCAACTCGGAGAAGGGTGTCCCGGCGCTGTCCGCCATGCCGCATGCGCTGTGGGTGGGCTTGAGCCCGCTCGAACTCGCGTGCAGTGTGTGCCTGGCGCTTCCGCTGTTCAATAAATCGTTCGCCATGCTGGCCCCTGCGGCTGCCTTGTGCATCGCGGCCGAGATGCTGCTGTTTGCCGGCGTCTATCTCGCATCGGGCCGCACGCAAAGCGGGCAGTTGGCGTATTGGGTGACGGTGGCTGCCATCTGCGCGTTCATTGCATCTGGCCGGATGGGGCTGGTGCCCTTGCAGGCCGCCTGATTCTTGCGGTAAATCATGCGGTAAAGAGGGCTTTTCTGTCCGCCTTGGGGGCACTCAAGGTAATGCAATGCGTCTCGGCATTCGCCTGGCGGATGTGGCGCAGTAACTCCAGGGACATAGTACAGCCCTGGGCGCTCGCCAGCTCCAGCCAATAGAGCGCGCGCACCATGCTGCTGGCACGCCCTTCGCCACTGCTCCACGCGCAGGCGCCGCATTCATATTGCGCGCGGCAATGTCCGAGTTCCGCAGCTTTTTGCCGGTAGTGGCGCTGCAGTTCGGCATTCGGCCTGGCGTGGCGTGCGCTGCCGTAGAGGCGGGACAGTGCGTACCATGCATCGGCCACGCCCTGCCGCCCGGCGAGAACCAGCCATTGCATCGCTTCATCCTGGTCGCGCGGATCGGGGCGGTGCGTCGCGAGTTCGTCATCGGCGCGCAAGCCCGCAAGCCACAGGCCGAAGTGCAATTGCGCTTGCGCATCGCCGCTTGCGGCCGCGCACTCCCAGAATGCCCTGGCTTCTCGCTGTTCGGGGCCGGGATGCGCGGCCAATATTTCGGCACATTGCGCCAATGCGCGCACCTGTTCCGCAGTGAGCGAGCTGGCGCGCTTGTCCGGCGTCTGGTTGATCGCCGCGCGCGCCACTGGCAGGGCCCATACGAGGAAAGCATCGACATCGCCTTGTTGTTTAGCCCCCTCGGCCAAGGATAGTCGAGCCGCGTCGAGGCCGCCCTGTGCGGCGCGTTTTTCCCACGCCAGTGCCGCGTCCTCGCAGCCGCCGCGTCGGCGCAATTCGCCGGCCCACAGCCATTGCGCCTCGTGTGAGCCGCAATGCGCCGCGGTTTGCAACGCGGCCAGGGCATGCTCACGCATGTCGCGAGCGGCAAAGTTCTTCTCGTGCAAGACGAGCTTGGCAAACAGCAAGCCGGCTTCCGTCGTGCCGGCTTCGAAGGCTTGCCTGAACCAACCGGCCAACGTGGCCGCATCGTACACGGCGAGGGCGCAGTCGAGCGGGATGTGACATGCGATCAGGCTGCAGGCATCGACACTGCCTTGCTGTGCCGCCGCTCCCAGCCAGTGCATGGCGGCATCGAGATTGGTCGGCAGCGCCGTGCTGCCCCGGAGGTAGCGTGTGCCGAGGTCGAGCTGGGCGGAAAGCTTGCCTGAGCGGGCTTCGCGGATCAGCGCCAATTCTTCGTGTGTTGCCATGGTGTCGACCGGAGCTACGCATGTCGCACGCGCCGGATCCATCTTTGTCACCTGATCGATTGTAATGAAGATCGTGCGGCGCCGAGATTAAAGAAATTTAATCTTGCGCGTTCCGCAAAAAAAAGCGGACACCCGCATGGAAGTGTCCGCCAGGGAGTGAAAACGGCAAGGGGACGCCGTTTTCAGAAGCGTGTGCGCATGCCTACGGCGGTGATGTAATTGGTCGTGTTATAGGCGGCGAACGGCGCCGAGAAGTTGGCGCCCTTGAACTGGTCATACATGAAGCCGGCATACACGTCGGTGCGCTTGCTGAAGCTGTAGTCGAGCAGAGCCGAGTAGTAGTAGGCGTTGCCGTTCAACTGTTTGCTGTCGTCGGATTGCTTGGGATGCACGTCATAGAAGCCCAGCGCCAGGTTCAGTTGCGGCGTGAAGTTGTAGTCGCCGCCGAAAAACCAGATATCGGTCGTTTGGTCGGCTGCGCTGAAGTTGGCGCTGGCGGAAGTGGCGTTGCCCACCGTGTAGCCGTACAGGCTGGTGACGCCCATCGATGCCAGCGTGTCCGATGGCGCCTTGAGCGTAAAGCTTTCATAACCGCCGCGCACGGTGGCATCGCCGAAATGATACTTGGCGGCGATGAAGAAGGCGTCGGTGTTGTAGTTGGTCAGGTTGATGTCGCCCGGCACCGAGCTGTTGCCGGTCTTGAGCGCATCGGTGAATTCCTCGTAAGCGGCCTGGATGCCGAAGCCGTTTGCTTCATACCCGCCGTTGATGCCCCAGCCGCCTTGCGCGGCATTGAGGCCTGCCACGCCGCCAGCCTTGTAGAACGCGCCGAAATTCACGTCGCCGATCTTGTTCTTGTATTTGATGCTGTTGTCGATGCGCGTATCTTCCGAAACGCCGCCGCCGCCGCCGTAAGTGCCGGAGAAGCCGAGTGGCGAGAACAGGTCGGCCGCCTGCACCGGATCGTAAGCGACGGTGATGTCGAAGATCGGGCCGTAGTTGCGGCCGAAGGCGATGCTGCCGAGCGCGCCGTCCGACAGGCCGACGTTGGATTGGCGGTTGAACAGCTGGCCGTTCAACGAGGTATTGGCCGAGACGTTCGGGCCGGTGGTCGCGCTATTGCCGGCAAGCGAAGCAGTGCCGTTGTTCAATACGCCGTCAGGCACGTTGAAGCCGGACTCGAGTACGAAGAAGGCCTTGACGCCGCCGCCCAGGTCTTCCGTGCCGCGGATGCCCCAACGCGAATCGGACACGCCGCCGTTGAACATGCCATTCACGGAATTGGTCACGTGGGCCGAGGAAGTGGGCGAAACCGGGTTGACGCCGAACGGGAAGTTCGGATCGACGGAAAAGGAGTGTTCAACGTGACCGACCGCGACGTCGAGAATGCCGTACAACTCGACAGAGGTACCCGATGTCTGCGCAAA
>DASVYZ010000775.1:0-3562 GCA_036391935.1 Burkholderiaceae bacterium
AATACGCATTTTTCAAGCTCGCGACGCTAAGAAGAGGTAATCGCGAGCTACAGAAAACTCCGCCAAACCTCTTAAAGAGAGTTAGGGTTTTACCCGTCGACGCAAGTTGACGGGTTTTTTTTTTGCCGCAGCAAATATCGCCTGCTCATGTGATTGCCTAAATAATAATCTTTTCAGTCGCAGAACGGGGGATAAATCAATCGGTAGAAACATGCATAAAAACAACAACACGCCGCCTCAGCCGGTATACCATCGAGGGTTGCAATACCACTCGAGGAGACGGTGGCGACCATGCCCCTGTCCGGGAAAAGAACAAGGAAAACGAAGGATACCAATGAGTCTGGCGGGGTCACTTCAGTATGGCGAGGCGCATGTCTGGCAAGTCAGCCTCGACAACCCGATCTGGGACATGTTTGGCAGCGTGCTGTCGGAAGACGAACGCGAACGCGCTGCCCGTTTTGCCACGCCGCAACTTCAACAGCATTTCCGCCGCTGCCGCAGCGCCCTGCGCCTGGTGCTGGCACGCTACCTCAACCGCCCCGCTTCGGAGCTGAAGTTCAGCTATGGCGAATTCGGCAAGCCCAGCTTGGCCGAGCACAGGCTGCAATTCAATTTATCGCACAGCAAGGACCAGGGCTTGATCGCGATCTCGTCGCACGCGGTGGGCATCGATCTCGAATTCATCAAGCCGCCCGGCAGCGACTTGCCCGGCCTGATCGACATGGTGTGCCATGCAAACGAAAAGGCGCAGTTGAGCCGTCTTTCCGAGGCCGACCGGCTGGCCGCATTCTATCGCCTGTGGTCGCGCAAGGAGGCGTATTGCAAGATGCGCGGCGCCGGCTTGCAGATTTCCCTGCCCGGCTTGCACTTCGTGCCCGGCGCGAGCGACAAGCTGCACGCGGTTGCCGCCGACGACGGCAGTGCGAGCGGGAGCTACGTCTACGACCTCATACCGCCGCCGGGGTTTTCGGCGAATATCTGCCTGCCGCTGGCCGACGCGAAACTGGCAGTGTTCCGCGCCTGACCGCGACGCCCGGGAAACCGGGCGAATCGACCGGGCATCAAGCGCGTTCGCCCGAGGTGTCCAGGCTGGCGCCCATGCTCTCCTTGCCGGATGCCGGCGTCGGATAAAGCCAGCAAAACAATCCCGTGGCAGCCGCGGCGCCACACAATTGCGCCACGATGAAGCCGCTTGCATCCTCGGGGCGGATGCCGGCGAAAGTATTGCTGGCCGCACGCGCCAGCGTGACAGCCGGATTGGCAAACGACGTCGACGAGGTGAACCAGTATGCGGCCGTGATATAGAGCGCGACGGCAAACGGTGTCGCCGCCGGCCGGCTGCGCGAACAGCTGATGATGGTCGCCAGCAGGCCGAAGGTGGCAAGGAACTCACTCCACCATTGCGCACCGCCGGTGCGTACATGGGTCGAAGCAAAGAACAACGGTTCGCCGAACATGGCATGGGCCGCCGCGACGCCGGCAAACGCGCCGGCGACCTGGGCGCCGATGTAAGGCGGCACGTCGCGGGCAGGCAGGTTCTTTTGCCAGGCCTCGGACAGCGTCACAACCGGGTTGAAGTGCGCGCCCGAGATCGCGCCGAACATCAGGATCAAGACAGCCAGGCCGCAACCCGTGGCGATCGCATTGGCCAGCAAGGCGATGGCGACATTGCCGCCGGCAAGGTTCTCGCCCATGATGCCCGAGCCGACCACCACGGCCAGCAGCATGGCCGTGCCGAGCGCTTCGGCGGCGATGCGCCGGGCGCGCGTCATACCGCGACCTCGCCGATTTTCCTGGCCTCTTGCCGGATCGCTTCGTCGCTCATCCGCTCGATCGGCAGAGCGACGAAGGCTTCCATGCGTTTCCGGATCTGGCCGAAGGTTTTGGCGAACGCCATGCGCTTGTCGGTAACGGAGCCTTCAACGGCGGCCGGGTCCTGGTAGCTCCAATGCGCTGTCGCCGGGCGCCCCGGCCAGTATGGACAGGCTTCACCGGCGGCATTGTCGCAGACGGTGACGATGAAATCCATTTCCGGCGCCTCGGGGGCGGCGAATTCATCCCAGCTCTTGCTGCGCAGGGCCTCGATGGGGAAGTCGGGCGCAAACCGGCTGATTTGTTCGATTGCGAAGGGATTGACGGTTCCCGTGGGATGGCTGCCGGCCGAATAGCCGCGGAACCGGCCATTGCCCAGGATCGTCACCAGCGCCTCGGACATCACGCTGCGCGCCGAATTGCCCGTGCAGAGAAACAGCACGTTGAAGATTTTGCCGCTCATATTCCGTTCCCCCTGGTCAGCAGCACTTGCCGCCGGCAGCCTGGCTCGCAGCCGGGCTGCAGCATCCTGCGTCGCGCTGCATCGGCACCAGCGGCGAGGCGGCCGGCGCGCAGCACGCCGATCCTGCCGATTCGGCCTGGGTCCGCGTTTGCTGCGCGGCCGGCTGGCCCGCCCCCCATACCGGAATGCTGTCGAGCGTATGGAAGGTTTCCCAGGCGATGCCGGACGGATCGTTGACCCAATACTTGTCAGACCTGGCGTAGCAGCAGGCAACGCCTTCCTCGATTTCCACGCCGGGCTGCAGCGCATCGAGCCGGCCCTGCATCTCGCTCAGCTCCGATTCGGATTCGACCTGGATGCCGAGGTGATTCAAGCCCGCCGGCGCGCCGCGCTGCGAGATCGCGAAGTTCATGCGCGGATCGTCAAGCATCCACTTGGCATAGTCGTCTTTCAGGACATCGGGGGCGCTGCCGAACATGCCGGCATAGAAGCGGATGCTCTCGGTCAGGTTGTCGACCGAGACGTGGACGTGCAGGCGTTTCATGGTTGGACTCCTTCAGGTTCAGGATTGGCGCACGATGGCGTACAAGCGGGGCCGCAGGAATTGCCGCCGCAACAGTTTTCGGTAAGGAAGCCGATCAGGCCGTTCATCGTCGCGTAATTGGCCGAATAGAAAATGAAACGCCCTTCCTGGCGCGCATGCACCAGCCCCGCATGGGACATCTCCTTGAGGTGGAACGACAGGGACGACGGTGCGGCACCGACCAGCTCGGCGATCCTGCTGGCCGCCATGCCTTCGGGACCCGCTTGAACCAAGGCGCGAAACACCGCGAGCCTTGACTCCTGGGCCAATGCCGCCAAGGCGGCGATGACTTGTTTGGTTTCCATTACCTAGACCGATATTTATTCAACGTTTCAACAATAGTTTAATTATCGAATAAAGTCAAGCATGCCGACCTCTGCCGTATGTTGACCTTGCGTCGCACCAACCCATTATTTGGCGATCACGCCAACCTTGGCCGGTTCTTTCGGATTTTTTCGGGCGGAAGAATCGGCAGCCGATGCCGAGGACTTTTCCATCGTCACGCCCCATCGGCTCAAGGGGTTGGCAAGCCGGCATGCAAGCCCTTCCCGCCCGCCAGCGGAAAGAGCCGTCATTTGCCGCTCCGCTTCAGTCGGCCGCCTTCGGCACCCGCTTCAAGTCTTGCGGCATTTCCGCCAGATACCAGGTCAGCATGGCCAGCATGGCGACCTGCTTTTTCATTTCCAGCGGGTCGATCTTGTCCA
>DASVYZ010000776.1:0-1987 GCA_036391935.1 Burkholderiaceae bacterium
GGCGCGCGCCAACAGCGGCGGCATCGAGAGGGTCCTGTTGTGACGGATTCCTGCGAACTGTGCCGGCAGGGCGGCGGGCAGGAAATCTACCGCTGCGAGACCTATCGTATCGTGCTGGTCGATGACGCTTCCTTTCCCGGCTTTTGCCGTGTGATCTGGAATGCCCACGTCGCCGAAGTGACGGACCTCGATTGGCCCGAACGCGGCGTGCTGATGAATGCAGTCTGGCAGGTGGAGCAAGCCGTGCGCGAAGTGATGGCGCCGGACAAGGTCAACCTCGCCAGCCTGGGCAATGTCGTGCCGCACCTGCATTGGCACGTGATCCCGCGTTACCGCGACGATACCCATTTTCCCGCCCCGGTCTGGGCCGCGCCGAATCGCCCGGCCGATACCGCACGGCTGGAAGCGCGCCGCGCTAGACTGCCGGCGCTGGCCGAGCGCATCAGGCAGCTGGCGGGCGAAAAGTAGAAGCCATGAGCAATACCCCCATTCCAACCGAAATCAAGCTGCGCAAGCAATCGCGCCTGCTCGAAATCGGCTTCGACGACGGCAAACAGTTTGCATTCAGCTTTGAATTCCTGCGCGTCTATTCCCCTTCGGCCGAGGTCAAGGGCCATGGCCCGGGCCAGGAAACGCTGCAGACCGGCAAGCGCGACGTGCAGATCACGACGCTGGAACCCGTGGGCCATTACGCGATCCAGCCGTATTTTTCCGACGGACACAATAGCGGCATCTATTCCTGGGATTACCTGTATCGCCTCGGGATGGAGCAGGAAACGCTGTGGCGCGAATATGGCGACAAGCTGGAAGCGGCGGGATTCACACGTGAATCGGGGCGAGATGCTCCCATGCAAGCCTTAAAGGGAGGCTGCGGTTAGCTTTGGCAGGTATTGTGCATGATAGTTTGTCGCTATAATGTGCCCGAACCAGGCCACATATTGTCATGACCAACACCACCCATTTCGGTTACAAAACCGTCGCGGAAGACGAAAAGGCGCATAAGGTCGCCGAAGTCTTCCATTCCGTCGCATCCAAGTACGACATCATGAACGACGTGATGTCGGCCGGCTTGCATCGCCTGTGGAAGACGTTCACCATCGCCCAGGCCGGCATCCGTCCCGGTTTCAAGGTGCTCGACATCGCCGGCGGCACGGGCGACCTGGCCAAGGCCTTTGCGCGCCAGGCCGGTCCGACGGGTGAAGTCTGGCTTACCGACATCAACGAATCGATGCTGCGCGTCGGGCGCGACCGCTTGCTCAACCAGGGCCTGCAAATCCCTGTCATGCTGTGCGATGCGGAAAAGCTGCCTTTTCCGAACAATTACTTCGACCGCGTTTCGGTCGCCTTCGGTTTGCGCAACATGACGCACAAGGATGCCGCCCTGGCCGAGATGGCGCGCGTGCTGAAACCGGGCGGCAAGCTGCTGGTGCTCGAGTTTTCCAAGGTCTGGGAGCCGCTGGCCAAGCCTTACGACTTGTATTCGTTCAAGGTCTTGCCCTGGATGGGGCAGCGCATAGCCGGCGACGCCGAGAGTTACCGTTACCTGGCCGAATCGATCCGCATGCACCCGGACCAGGAAACGCTGAAGACCATGATGGAGACCGCGGGCTTGTCCCAGGTGAAGTATTTCAACCTCACCGCAGGCGTGGCCGCCCTGCATACCGGCATCAAGTTCTGACCTACGGGGAACCGGCATGAAAAAACTGTTCTTGGTGCTGCTGCTGGTGATGACGAGCCTGTTCCTGGCGAATACCTCTGCCGTCGCCAAACCAAAACCGAAGCCGCATACGGACCAGGTGCAGCAGGCACAGCAGGAAGAACCGCCGGCCGAGGAAGCACCGCCGCCGCCCGATACTTCATGGAAGGGCGTGGTCTCCAGCTGGGTCGTCGCCGCCGGCGCCGACGGCTTGGCCGCGAAGATGGGCATGCAGCCGGCCACCTTCGGCATGCTGTTTGCCTTGATCGTGTTGGCGCTCCTGGTGCTACT
>DASVYZ010000777.1:0-1647 GCA_036391935.1 Burkholderiaceae bacterium
CGCCACCTCATTCTTTTGCGCCATGCCGGCCCGCCCCGGCGGCAAAGCGCGCCGCTCCGGCCAAACCTTCCTCGAACACGATGCGATAACCCTCGGCCCCTTCGCGGCGCAAGGCTTCTTCCATAGTCATATCCCACTGGCTGTAAGCCGACGCGCGGTCGGCCAGCATGCAAGCCTGGGGCAGGGCCGCGAGTTCATGCGCCAAGCGTTCCGCCGCGTTGCGCGCCTCGCCAGGAGGCACAATACGGTTGACCAAGCCCATCTGCAGGGCCTCCGCCGCATCGACCGCGCGCCCGGTCAGGATCATGTCGAGCGCGCGCCCCATGCCGACGAGGCGCGGCAGCCGCACCGTGCCGCCATCGATCAGCGGCACGCCCCAGCGCCGGCAAAACACGCCGAACACGGCAGTCTCGTCGGCCACGCGCATATCGGCCAGCAAGGCCAGCTCGAGCCCGCCGGCCACGGCGTGGCCATGCACTGCCGCGACCAGCGGCTTCTTCAATGCCATGCGTGTCGGCCCCATCGGGCCGGCACCGCGGCCGTCCGCAGTCAATGCATTGCGCGTGGCGGGGTCATGCATGGCCTGCAGATCGGCGCCGCCGCAAAACGCGGCACCCGCGCCGCATAGCACGGCGACGCGCAGCGCCTCATCGTCTTCGAAGCGCTGGAACGCTGCAAGCAAGGCCTGCGCGGTCGGGCCGTCAACAGCATTGCGCCGCTCGGGACGGTTCAGCACGATGGTGCAAACAGGTCCGTCGGTTTCAAACAGGATAGCGTTCATCATCGAAATTTCTTAGCATCGGATCGGCTACCAGGGAATGACAATTTGCTCAGGAAACGGATTTTTTATTTTCGCGCGCAAACGGCTGGCGCAGCGCGTTTCCTTGTTATGCTACCCCCATCATCATAAGCAATATATCCGCATGAAACCCGTCGCACCCGGCACCGTCATCTTCCATCGCCATCGCGGTTATGGCGTGGTCACGGCCGTCAATTTGCTGACCGGGTGGATCGCCGCGCGCTTCGGCAACGAGTCGCGCACGCTGGATTTGAATTTGTCGTCGGACGAAATCCAACACGCCGACGGCGAACCGATCCTGTTCCGTCGCCAACCGCCGGACCGCATGCCGCATGCACGCTTGATGGCCATGATGCGCGAACTGCATCGCGCCGGTTACCAAAGACTTTACCTCTACAGCTGGCCCAAACCTTCGGGCTTGCACTGGCGCTGGCAGTTGTTCACCGGCACACGCAACTGGATGCAGCGCCCCTGGCGCGAGGGCTGGTACGGCTCCGGCGCCGACTATAACTTCAACCCCGTGATGGGCTGGGGCGACGCACCGACGGCCACGCCGGCCGAACTGGCCAGCCACCTCGCCGCGTTCGACCCGCAAGGCATGGCCAATGCGCTCGGGCGCGACGAAGACCACACCGACTGGTTCGAAACGGCCTGCGAACTGCTACTGCCCAACTACGCCTTCAGCCTTTCCACTGAAGGCGTGGACGGCATGCAGACCGACAGCGTGCCCATCATCGCGGTGCGCCAGGGCATACCCGCCTACAGCGGACCGACGCTATCCTGGCCGCCGGGATGGAAACGCATGTGGCGCCATGCGTCAACGCAGCAAGGCACGGCGCTCTCGCCTT
>DASVYZ010000778.1:0-6289 GCA_036391935.1 Burkholderiaceae bacterium
CACCCCTACCTGAACGCCTCCCAGCAATCGCAGGACGTGATCAATGCGCTGACGGCGGCGCGGTCCGCTCTGTCCGGCCTGCCGGCCGGCGTGTCGGATAACGGCAAGCTGTTCATCACCGGCTATTCGCAAGGCGGCCACGTGGCCATGGCGACGCAACGCGCGATGGAAGCGGCCGGCATGACTGTGACGGCGGCGGCGCCGATGTCCGGCCCCTACGCCATGACGGCGTTCGGCGATGCGGCGATTGCCTACAGCAGCCCGGGCCTGGGCGGCACGATCTACTATCCGATGATCGTCAACAGTTATCAGAATTCCTACGGCAACGTCTACACCAACCCGACCGACATCTACAGCTCCACTTATGCCACCGGCATCGATAAGCTGATCCCCGGCCAGTACAACTTCGACGAGTTGTTCAGCGCAGGCAAGCTGCCCGAGTTCGCCGTGTTCAACAGCAGCACGCCGGGGACGAACGGCCAGCCGAGCAGCGGCATTCCCGCGCTTGACGCGGCGATGGCGGTGCCCAACCCGGCCACCAACCCGATCGGCGCACTGGGCTTCGGCAATCCCTACCTGTTCAACAACAGCCTGCGTATTTCCTATGCGCTGGACGCGGCGGGCAACCCGGACGGCTTGATCCCCTCGCCGACCAACCTGATGCCGCCGGCCAACCCCGGCTCGCCCCTGCGCCAGGATTTGAAGAAGAACGACTTGCGCGGCTGGTCGCCCAAGGCGCCGATCCTGATGTGCGGCGGCATGAACGATCCTGAGGTGTTCTACCAGATCAACACGCTGACGATGAAGGCGCTGTGGGCGCAGCAAGTGGCGGGCGGCCTGGTGACCGTGGTCGACGTGGACCCGACCACCAACGGCAACACGGCCAATGCCGGCAAGGTGACCACCATCATCGGCACCATCGCCGCAGGCGTGATGGCGCAGGAACCGACGGCATCGGCAACCAAGATCGCGGCCGACGTGCAGGTGGCCGTAGCCTCCTACCCGGCCTTCGCCGCCTACTTCAGCGCACCGGGCGTGCCGAATTCGCCGCAGGGCGTGTCGGTGCTGGCCTATGCGAGCGTGGCTTCGCAGGCCGTGACCTACTTCCTGGCCCAGGGCGTGACCTCGCCGACGGCGATGGCCACAGACGTGGGCGAGGCCTTGATCCAGAACTACCATTTCCCGCTCACGCAGAGCGCTTGCGAAGTTGCCGCACAAGGCTTCTTTGCTCACTTCTAATCGGGAGCCAGACATGATTTCGCGTAACTTCAAGAAGTGCCTTCTCCCTCTGGCCATCGGCGCCGCTTGCGCCGGCTTTGCCGGCGCGGCCCAGGCCGACGACAGCGTGCCCGCCAACTCGGTGTTTCTCGGTGCCTATTATGTGCACTTCGATGCCAGCGCCCAGGACGTCAGCGGCCCCTTCACGCCGGCCGGGATCAACCTGGAAGTGCACAATGTGACGACGCCGTATTTCGCCTACGTGCGCCATCTCGACAGCCACTGGGGCATCGAGGTGGCCGGCGGCGTGCCGCCGACCACCAAGACCTACGGCAAGGGCCCGGCCACGGTCGGCTCGGTGCCGTTCAACGGCCAGGAAGTGGCGACGGCGAAGTGGTTCTCTCCTTCGGTGCTGGCTGAATATACGTTCTGCGACCCGAGCAACGCGTTCCGCCCCTATGTCGGCGTGGGCTTCAATTACACGAAGTTCTACGACCGCAACTCGACGGCGGCCGGCAATGCGGCCAACGGCGGCCCGACCTCGATCAGCCTGTCGAACTCGATGGGCCCGGCTGCGACGCTGGGCATCGAATACAAGTTCAACCGCGATTGGGCGATCCACGCTTCGTATTCGGCCGCTTCGGTGGACAGTCACTATGTGTCGAACACCTCGGGCATCCAGCGCAGCACGACGATCCACTTCGATCCGCAGACCCTGGTTCTGGCGGTGGGTTATTCGTTCTAAGCCCGGGACGCTTCATTCCACCCCGCCCGCTGTCAAGCCGGCGGGGTTTTTCTTGGCTGCTCAAACGGCGCTTGTCTGCTGCAGGCGCCGCACGCCGCCGACGAAGCGCGACAAGGTGTCCGATACCGCGCCGCGCGGTATCACGGCATCGATCAATTGGAACGTGCCGCGTGTGGCATGCGCCTGTTCCAGCGCAAACGCCAGTTCGGCGCGCGTGGTGGCGCGGTAGCCCTGCCCGCCGAGCGCGGCGGCCATGTCCGCGAAATGCCAGTCGCTCAGGTTGTTGAACGAGGATTCGGGCTGGAAGGCGCGCAGCATTTCCCAGCTTCGATTGTTGAACACGATGACGATGGGGTCCCAACCGTAGCGCTGGCAATTGCCCAATTCCCAACCCGTCATCTGGAATGCGCCGTCGCCGACCAGGATCAAGGGGCGGGCGCCGCCGCCGGCCTGCAAGCCCAGGCCGGCCGGTATGCCGTAGCCCATGGTGGCGTAGTAGCCCGGGGCCACCAGTGCGGTATTTTCGATATCGAACGCGGTGAACAGGCAATCGCCGATGTCGCTGGCGATGGGCATGCGGCCTTGCAGGGCCATCAAATCGTTGACCGCCTTGGCGATATCCTGCGGCGCGATGGGGTCATCGTCCGCCGTCAGGCCGCGCGGATAGACGGCACGCACGCGCTTGCCGTCGCGCCCGTGCAGGGTGGGAGAGCGTTCGAGCAGGCCGTCGACCAGGGCTTCAAGCGGGATGCCGGCATAGGTGTGGTAGCCCATGCTCACGCAGCCGTCGCACGCCGACACGCATTTGCGCACATCGATCTTCTGGCGCGAGACGCCGAAGTTGGTGTCGGAGATGATCACTCCCAGGAGCAGCAAGGCGTCGGAGGATTCCACCAGATGCGTGACGTGCGGGTCTCCCGCCAGGCCGAGGTAGGTGCCCAGGAGCGGCGCATCGCTTTCCGCCAGCAGCCCGCGGCCCATGAAGCTGGTGACCACGGGTATGCCCAGGCGCCGCGCCAGTTGCGCCACTTTTTCTTCCAGCCCGAAACGTTTGATTTCGACTCCGGCCATCAGGACCGGCGAGGCGGCATTCTTCAGACGCTCCAGCAATTCGTCGACACAGGCTTCGATGGCGGAGGCATCGGGTTCAATCGATACGGCGCGCACGACCGGAGCGCAGGGCTGCTGCACCATGTCGCGAGGCAGTTCGATATAGACCGGGCGCGAGTGGGTGATGCAGCTTTGCAATACGCGGGCGATCGCTTCCGGTGCGCGGGCAATGTCGTCGAGCACGGCCTGGTCGCAGGTGATTTCGCGGAAGATCGAAAGTTGCGAATCGACGGTCTTGGTCTGATGGTGCAGCAAGAGGCCGCTGCGCCATTCGCCCACGCCGGGCGCGCCGGAAATGACGACCAGCGGCACCTTTTCGGCATACGACGAGGCGACTGCATTGACCATGTTCAAGGCGCCGGCGCCATAAGTGACTGCCGCGACGCCGAGGCCGGAATGCAGGCGGGCCGATGCGTCGGCGGCAAAGCCGACGGCCGGTTCATGGCTCAGGGTGTAGAGCGGCAGGATCTTCGAATCCTCGATCTGCTTGAAAAATGCGAGGGCGAAGTCGCCGGGAATGCCGAATACTTCGCGCGCGCCGTGTTGCTTGAGCGCGGTGAGCAGGACTTGTGCGAGATTTTGGGCTTGGGGGGAAGACGTGGGCATGACGCAATCGCAATCGATAATGGTGTTGCCGCGACGGGAAAACACTCCCCACCCGCCCATGCGGGCGGTTGCGGCTGGATAGGCGGACTCTACCAAGGACGCGGACTGGCGTCCTTGATGTGGGTCAAGCTGAAGCCACGAGGCGGGATGACGCCGACGGGAAGAGCTAAGTGTCGGAATCGGGTTCGGGCGCCTTGAACAAATCTTCCAGCTTCTGGCGTTGGTTGGCATCGCGCAGGACCTTGCTCTTGCGCCCGCTGAACTCTTCCTCGATGTTGTCGCGGTAAAAGCTCCAGGCCACGCCCGAGGTGGAAAAACGGCGCCACAGCTCGCCGTTGACGCCGGAATAGTCGATCGCCGTGCCGTCCTCGAATTCCACGCGCAACAGGCGCTCGCCGGCATCGTAGCCGATGGCGCGCAGCTTGCCGGCGTTGATCTTTTTCATTTCCATGCTGGCCCCCGTACTGGCTGAAGAGCTCAAGTATGCCAGAAGCCGCGCTTGTGCCGCGGCAGCGTTCTTAACGGACGGCGAGCACCACCTCGCCGTCGAAATCGCAGACGATGCATGCGTCTGCGATTTCCTCGTCGATCAGCAGGCGCGACAATGCGCCGACCACGTGGCGCTCCACCGCGCGCTGCAGCGGCCGCGCACCGTACTTGGGGCTGAAGCCGACGGCGGTGATGTGGTCGATCAGCGCCGCCGTGAATTCGAGGCGGATGCCGCGCCGCGTCAAGCCTTCGCGCTCGCCGATGGCGGCCAGCTCGCGCTGCGCGATGGTGGCGATGTGTTCGCGCGCAAGCGGGTTGAACACCACCACCTGGTCGATGCGGTTGAAGAACTCGGGGCGGAAGAAGCTGCGGATGGCGTGTTCCGGGTTGTCCTGGCTGTCGCCGAAGCCCATGGCGCCGCCATGGCGCACGCCGAGGTTGGTGGTCATGACGACGATGCTGCTGCGGAAGTCGGTCAGGCGGCCGCGGGCGTCGCGCAGACGCCCTTCGTCGAGCATGCCGAGCAGCACGTCGAAGATGACGGGATCGGCCTTTTCGATTTCATCGAGCAGGATGACGGAAAACGGGCGGCTGCGCACATGCTCGATCAAGGCACCCGGGCGCTTGCCTTCGCCGAGCAGGCGGCCGAGCTGGAAGGCGTATTGGTATTCGCTCATGTCGACGCGGAACAGCGGGTCGCTGGCCTGGCCGGCGCCGAAGAAGTAGCTGCCCAATGCCTTGGCCGCCGCGGTCTTGCCCACGCCGGTGGGGCCGGCAAACAGCAGGGTGGCGATCGGCTTGGCCGGGTCGTTCAAGCCGGACTTGAAGGTATAGACCAGCTTGGCCATCTCGTCGACGGCGGCCGGCTGGCCGACGATGCGGCTTTCGAAAAAGGTGCGCAAGCCCCTCGCATCGAGCGGCAGGTCGTCGCGCAGGAACAGTTCCGGCAAGCCGGTCTGGCGGCTGAAGGCGGCGACGATCTCGGCTTCGCCCAGGCTTGCCAGGTTGCGGTCGATGGCCCAGGTGATGCATTCGCCGAAAAAACGCATGGCCTTGCCCGGAAAGCTTTGATATTTCACGTAACGTTCGAGCAGGCGGTAGCCGGCCTGGCGCGCCTCGGGCGTCAACTCCACCTCGAGATTGCTCTTGGCGTATTGGCCGAACAGTTCGACCACGTTGCGCGCGCGCGGCGCATCCATTTCGGGCAGATGGATCACATGGAAGCATTCGATGAAAGCGGGCAGGAGGCGGCGCGCGGTCTCGAATTCGAGCGGCGTGCATTCTCCGGCCACGCGCAGCTGGCCCTGCGCCAGCGCGGGGATGAGGTAAGCCGCCATCGAATCTTCCGGGCCTTCGCCTTCGGAATACAGCAGGTCGATCAGGTCGACGATCCAGGCCACGCCTTCGACGTGGGCAAATTGCTCCACCGCGCGATCCAGGCATTGCTGCCATTCGCCGAGATAGCGCGCGCCGCCGATCAGTTGCCGCCCCGTTGTGCGCCAGAACGTGGGGGCACGCTCGCGGCGCCGCGTTTCGACGTGGGCGCGCCGCATTGCTTCGTTGAGCGCCACGCTCTTGCCCACGCCCGGTTCGCCGACGATCAGCACGTTGTGTGTCAGGAGCTTGTCGGCCACGTCCTTGACCAGGGCGGCCTGTTCCCAGGCGGCTTCGGGGAAGACGTGCAGGCGCGCGCGTTCGCTGCGCGTGCGCGGCAGCTGCTCAGCCATGGTCGAGAGCGCGGCGCGCGTATGCGCCGTCATGCGTTCGGCGCGCGGCACGTAGTCCTGTTCCGGTATGCGTATCTGCAGCTCTTCCAGCCATGGCTTGCCCGGCATGAGGAAGCGGTAGGCGCGGTCGGGCTGCATGCCTTCGAGGTGTTCGCGCGCGAAGTGCTCGATCATGGTGTCGAGCTGTTCGTCGTCGTAGTAATAGAACGATTCGCCGAGGAAGGGCAGATAGCATTTGCGGCCCGAGCCGTCGCGCGTCTGGCCGAACACCGCGGCCACGGGAAAGACCGTGGTGCGCGCCAGCGGAAACGTGCCCTTGTCGGTCTTGTAGGCGAGGCGGATGCCGACGTCCTGCAGCTTCAGGCGCGCATTGTCGATTTCGGGTTCGTCCGCG
>DASVYZ010000779.1:0-2688 GCA_036391935.1 Burkholderiaceae bacterium
GTGATCGCCCTCTATTGCTGGGTGACGCCCGATATCTTTACGCTCGCGCACGGCGTCTACGTCGAGCTGGCGCAAGGCATGCGCCCCGATGCCGGGCAACTGGTGCTGGACCAGGTCTTGCTCGGCGCCGCCGTGCTCTGCCTGCCCACCGTGTTGATGGGAGCGACGCTGCCGCTCCTGGTGCGTGCGGTGGCCGGCCTGCAGGAATGCTTCGCGGCGCTGTCCGGCCTGTATGCCGCCAATACGCTCGGCGCGGCCGTGGGCGCCCTGTGCGCCGGCTATTGGCTGATTCCCACCCTGGGCATGCGCGGCACGCTGGGCGTATCCTGCCTGATCGACTTGCTGGTGGCGGCAGTGGCGATCGCACTCGCGCGCCGGCTGGGTGACGCGCCGCCGGCCGATGCGGATGACGTTGCGAACCGATCCGTCCCGCCGGGCCGGGGACGGCGCCTGGCGCTGCTGTTCCTGTTCGTCACCGGCGCGATCACCATGCTGCTCGAAGTCTCGACCATGCACCTGCTGGCCGTGGTGATCGGCAACAGCGTCTATGCCTTCGCCCTGATGGTGGCGTGCTTCCTGCTCGGGCTGGGCCTGGGCGGCAGCTGTTCAGGCCGCGTCGCGGGAGCCGAGCCGGCCACGCGCCTGGCCCGCGCCACCTTCCTGCTTTCGGCCTGCATCCTGGTCTCGACCTTTCTATGGCAGGCCGCTTCAAGCTATTTCTTTTGGCTCGCCGCGCACGAGGTGCCGCATTCGTTCGCCCTGCGCGAAGCCTTGCGCGTGCTGCCCGCGTTTTGCATCCTGGTGCCGCCGGCCTTCGCCATCGGCGCGCTTTATCCCCTGACCATGAGCCTGGCGGCGCAAGGCCGGCATGACCGCATCGGCGTGCCGGGCGCCTTGAACACCGTGGGCAATATCGCCGGCGTGCTGGTCGCCGGTTTCGTGCTGCTGCCCGCCATCGGCGGCCTCGGCATTACGCTGGTGGCGGCTGCATTGGCGGTCGGCATGCTCGCACTTGCCTCCGCCTTGGCCTTCACCCTGGCGCCGCCAGCCGGTTGGCGCCACATCGGCGCGCTGGCCGCGATTGCGCTTTTGTTTTTCGCCGCACCCAAGCGCCTCGACTGGAGCCGCGTCGCCTCCGGCGTGAACGTCTATTTCAGCATTCCCTATTATGCCGGCGGCAGCGTGATCGATTCCGCCGAAAGCGCCGACGGCGGCTTGACCGCGATTTTCGGCCAGCGTTTCCCGGGCGAGGCGATACCGCACAAGACCCTCACCACCAACGGCAAGTTCGAAGGCAACAACGTCATGGCGCAAGGCGGCGAGATGGAAGCGCAGGTGGGGCTTGGCCTGTCGCCGCTGATGCACGTCTCGCATTTCGACAACGCGCTCGTGATCGGCTACGGCGCCGGCATCACGTCGATGACGATACACGAAGCGGGCTTCAGGCATCTCGACATCGTGGACCTCAGCCGCGACCTGGTGCGCCTGTCGAACCGCCATTTCGACGCCGTCAACTTCGGCGTCGCATTCCAGCCCGACGTGACGATGTACTACACCGACGGACGCAACTACCTCGGCCTGACGGACGAGAAATACGACTTGATCGCCATGCAGCTTTCCTCGATCTGGTTCGCCGGCACCGCCTCGCTCTACAACCGCGAATTCTATGCCCTGGCCGCATCGCGCCTGCGCCCGGGCGGCGTGCTGCAGCAATGGGTGCAGCTGCATCACACCACGCCGCAAGACCTGCAAGCCATCTTCGCCTCGGCCGCGCAATCGTTCGACCATGTCTGGTTCTATATCATCGGCGGGCAGGGCGCTTTGATCGCCAGCAACGGATCGCTGGCCGAGCCGGACGGCGTCAAGCGCGAGCGCGTGCGCGCCACGGCCGCCAGGCCGCGCCTGCAACCGTTTGTGGCGCTATTCCATGGCGGCATCGACGCCGTGCTGGAAGGGGAACAGCTGACGCCCGAGACCGTGGCGCGTTGGGTGCGTGGCAAGAACGTGCCGGTATCGACAGACGACAATCTATATCTGGAATACAGCACGCCCAAGGGCAATGCCTTGCCTGCCGAGGCGGCCAATGCCAACCTGGCTTATTTGCAGAATTTGCGGTAGTCCCGGCAATTCAGGGCGCAATCCGCAACTTGAGTAAGAAATCGTAAAGCCACGTAAAGAAGCGATTTTTTCATTTACTCCTCATTTACATTCCTCGCCGTATTCACTTGAATCAGGGAGGAATCGTGACGGTACCACTTCAAACAGAGCAAATTAGCTTCGTCAATGGTAAGTGGTGTGTTTGGCATGGAACCTTATGATATTACGCCTCGCGGGCCTTTTTGTGAGTTTTTCAACTGAGACAGTTTGTCTCATTGTCTGGAATTTGTTTTCGAGTAGTATGCATTAGGACGTGCAGCAACTCCCCCCTTGTATGGCACTCCTCACGACAGATAGCATCAAGTCATAGCCTGGAAATACTGAACATGATCGATTGGATTCCGATAGTCTTCCTTGCCTTCAAGCTTCTCGTGCTCGCCACGGGAATGTATTTCGCCATAAAGTGGCATTACGATCAAGGAAAGACGGAAAGGCGCGCGGTGCTGCGCGCGAGCGGCAAGGTGGCGGCGGTCTTCGCGCTTTCGCTCCTGGGCCTGGTGCTTGCTACCTTGATCCTTGCCAGGAAGCTCG
>DASVYZ010000780.1:0-2299 GCA_036391935.1 Burkholderiaceae bacterium
CTATGGCATGACGGAGGCGGCGCACCAGATGGCGAGCAATCCGCTCCCTCCCGGCAAACGCATTCCGGGCACGGTAGGCCTGGCGGCCGGCCCCGACATAGCCATCATGGATACGGAAGGCAGGCTGCTCGCGCCTGGCGAGACCGGCGAGATCGTGATCCGAGGCCGCAATGTGACCGCGGGCTATGAAAACAACCCCAAGGCCAATGGCGAAGCCTTCACGCATGGCTGGTTCCGCACCGGCGACCAGGGCACCAAGGATGCCGAAGGCTACGTGCGCATCACGGGCAGGCTCAAGGAAATCATCAGCCGCGGCGGGGAAAAGATTTCGCCGCGCGAAGTCGACGAAATCCTGATGGACCACCCGGCCGTGCAACAAGTCGTGACCTTCGGCATTCCGCACGACAAGCTCGGCGAGGAAGTCGGCGCCGTCATCGTCTTGCGCGAGGGCACGAACGCGACGGAAAAGGAATTGCGCGACTTCGCCGCCATCCGCCTGGCCGACTTCAAGGTGCCGCGCAAAATCCTGTTTCTCGAGGAAATTCCCAAGGGTGCCACGGGCAAGCTGCAGCGTATCGGCCTGGCGGCCAAGCTGGGCTTGTAAGCCGGCCTTGCCCTACAGGGCCAGCCATTTGATGGCTTCAGCCATGACGGCATCGTCCCAAGGCACGAAGCCTTTCATGTTCGTCCCCTTGAGTGCATGGCGGCCCGGCTCGTTATCTGCCAGGTGCAATACCAGGTCGCGCACTTTGTCGCGCTGTTCGAGGGTCAAACGGCGCGACACGAGAAACTGCTTGATCGGCACGGCCTTGGTCTCGCCCAGGACACGGCCGCCATTGACGGTCCATGCCTTGATCACGGACGCGGATGCCGTGACGCCGGCAACCGTGAATTTGTTTTCGACCATGAAAGGTACGGCGTCCTGATAACGTGTCGCGGTGTAGTTGGCCACGGGATTCGGCTCGCCCATCTCCCTCATCGTCGCGGTGAACATGACCGTCGTAATCGACTCAAGTGCCGGCACGCCGATCTTCTTGCCGCGCAACTCTTCCATCGCATGCAAGGGCGAATCGCCGGACACCAGCACGCGGCCGCGATAGTCGGTGTAGCCTGCGGCCGTGGCCACCCCCACGTAGTTGCCGTCCTTGACAGCGCGCAACGCAACGTGGGCTGGATGGATGAAGGCCATCTCATAGCGCCCTTCTTTCAAGCCTTTTTCCAGATCGCTGTAGCGGTCGACTTTTTTCACCTGTACCGGATGCTTCAACTCCTTTTCCAGCAGGTCAAGCAAGGGCTTGTAACGCTCGGCGGTCGGCCCGCCATCCTGGTAAGTTACGCCTTCGTTGACGGCGAGTACCCAGTCGTCGGCCTGGGCGGCACAAGCAAAACCGAGAGTCAGGACAAGCGGAACAAGCAAGCGAAGTGAACGTTTCATGCACGCGGGCCTCAAGAAAAAGTTACCCCCCGCACCATGGTTCATGGAAATGTATATTGGCGCAACTGTCAGATTTAACAGTTGCGCCAATCAAAAATGGAATTGCGCGGAATACAACGGATTTTAAACAGCGGCAAAAATTTCCTTTATGATTCAAGAAGGTAGAAAAAAACGGTAGAAACGATGCTAAAAGTGGTGATCATAGACGGCAGTGCGATCGCGCGCGGTTTGTTGAATACCGTGCTGACCGATGGAGGCCATGAAGTCGTGGGCGATTCAAACACCAGCCCCGCGAGCCTGGCGCGCATGATCAAGCTTCAGCCCAACGTCGTCTGCGTGGATATTGGCACCGAGCCGGACCGCCTCGCCATCCTCGATACCCTGCACGAAGCGCTGCCGCGCGCCATCATCTTCCTCGTTTCGGGCAAGATCGAACCGGAACTGGTCAGCGAAGCGGTCAATCGCGGCGTGCAAGGCTTCATCGTCAAACCATTCAATTCGGCTACGGTGTTGAAGACGATCCGTGCCACCATCCTGAAGTTCGTGCGGCGCCAGCAAACGCGCCAGGCGGCGGAAGCAGAAGAGCTCGATTTGCCGGAAGATGGGCGGGAGACCTAGCCGATGACTTCGGCGCGCAAAGCATCCTGCAAACTCGTGATCAAGCCGCCCATGCGATACTGGAAGCTTACGCGCAGACGCTGCCCCTGCTTCACCGGCACGGGTGCCGCAAGCGGAAACGCCATGTAGCGATTCAGCCAATCGATCGATGTGGACTGCTCCAGCAGCACGGCCAGCACATTTCGCGTGATGAAGCGCAGCGCATTGACCGTCCCGTCGCGTTCGATGAGGAACTCTCCTTCCCAG
>DASVYZ010000781.1:0-4423 GCA_036391935.1 Burkholderiaceae bacterium
CGACATGGCAAGGTATAGGCGGCCCGCGTCCATCTTACCCTTGCAAGGAGAGCAATTTGCAGCAAAAAGCCCCGCCGCTATACGTCGGCATCGACCTCGGCACCACCAATTCGGTCGCCGCCGTATTCGACGGCAGCACCATGAACGCCGTGCGCAACAGCCAGGGCGGCGTGCTCACGCCATCCATCGTGCGCTTCGATGCGCGCGGCAACGTAGTGGTCGGCCCGCGCGCGCGGCGCTACCTCGACAGCGACGCAGCCAACACGCGCAGCGAGTTCAAGCGCCTGATGGGTACGGCCAACCTGCTCGACTTCCCCGCTGCCAAGCTGTCGAAAAAACCGGAAGAACTTTCGGCGGAAGTCTTGAAGTCGCTGCGCAACGACATTTCAGACCAGACCGGCGTATCGCCCGAACGCGCCGTGATCTCGGTGCCCGCCTTATTCGAATTGCACCAGACCGCCGCCACCTCGGAAGCGGCGCGCCTGGCCGGCTTCGAGCGCATCGAACTGATCCAGGAACCTGTGGCCTCGGCCATCGCATCGGGATGGAGCCAGGAAAGCGCCGAAGGCCCGTGGCTGGTCTACGACCTCGGCGGCGGCACGTTCGACGTATCGTTGCTGGACACGCGCGACGGCTTGTTGCGCATCGTCGGCCACGACGGCGACAACTTCCTGGGCGGACGCGACTTCGACCGCGTGCTGGTCGACCTGGTGCTGCAAAAACTGGCCGCCGACGGCATCGTCATCGACCGCGCCAATCCCGAACACATGCTGGCATTGCGCCGTCTGCGCTTCGCCGCGGAAGAGGCGAAGATCGAACTGACGCGCGCCGCCGATGCGCCGATCTTCATCTCGGGCCTGGACGTCGGCGGCGAACTTCTCGATGTGGACGTCCTGATCACGCGCAGGGAATACGAGCCACTGGTGTTGCCGCTGATCGACCGCTCGATCGCGATCTGCAAACGTCTTCTGACGGCCAATGGCCTGGCCGAAGGCAGCCTGCAACGCCTGGTGCTGGTCGGCGGCCCGACTGTCACGCCGCTGCTGCGCGAACGCGTGCATCATGCGCTCAAAGCCGACTTCGGCGAGGGCCTGGACCCGATGACCCTGGTGGCGCAAGGTGCGGCGCTGTTTGCCGGCACCGTGGGCCTCGATGGACGGCCTGCCGTCAAGGCCGTCGGCGCGGCCGCGCCCCAAGGCCCCAAGGTGTGGCTGCAATACCCCGCTGTCACTTCGGACCTGACTCCCTATATCGTGGGCAAGTTACTCGACGACAATGTCAAGCTGAGCGCCGTCGTGCTGGCGCGCGAAGACGGCAAATGGCAGAGCGAGCCGGCCGCCGTGGCCGCCGATTCCACGTTCGACCTGATGGCCAGCCTGCTGCCGCGCCAAAACACGAACTTCCACGTCAAGGGCGTGCTGCCGGACGGGAAACACGTGGCGCTGCAACCGGCGACGATTTCGATTTCGCACGGCATCACGGTAGGCGAACCGCCCCTGGCCCGCTCCATCGGCGTGGCGCTGGCAAACAACACCGTGCTCTACTATTTCGAACGCGGCGCCCCGCTGCCGATCAAGCGCAGCTTCACCCTTGCCACCGCGGAAACCATACAGCCCGGCGGCACCGGCTTTGCGCTCAAGGTACCCATCGTGCAGGGCGAATTCCTGCGCGCCCACTTGTGCCGCCTGGTCGGCACGCTCGAAATTCCCGCGTCGGCATTGAAGGCAGCTTTGCCGGTGGGCTCGGAAATCGAATTGACGCTCGAACTCAACCGCGGCGGCCAATTGCGCGCACGCGGCCAAATCCTTGCCACCAAACAGGTATTCGACGAAGTGGCCCTCATGGTGACGCCGCAAATCTCGCTGGAGGAGATCGAAGCGGCGCTGGACAAGGTGCAGGCACGCGCCAACACCATGGCCCAGGGGCAGCCTGCGGAACAGGGCGGCACGCGCCTGGTTGAATTGTTCGCGTGGCGCCAAGACTTGCGCCGCTGCGCGATCGCCTTCAAGGGCGGCGACCTCGATGCGGGCGAGCAATTACGCCGCGGCCTGACCGAATTCGAAGCCATGCTGACCGCGCTGGAAGAGGAAAGGGCCTGGCCCGAAATGACGCAGCGCCTGGAACAGGCTTACGAATCGGCTTTGCCGGCGGTCGCCGCAGAAGGTACCGAAGCCGAACGCCAGGCACTGGAAAAAGCTTATGCCAAGGGACGCCAGGCGCTGACGGCAAAGCAGGAAGACGAAATCGAACGCCAGCTGGACCTGATCTATTCGCTGCGCTATACGGCCTATATGCGCCGTCCCGGCGCCTGGGCCCAATCGTTCGACTACGCCGCTTCGCGCATCAGCGAAAGCACCAACCTGCGCCGTGCCACCGAACTGGTGAATCAGGGCAATGAGGCACGGCGGCAAAACAACGAGGCGGAATTGAAGCGCATCGTCAGCGAATTGTGGCAGTTGATGCCGGTCGATGCCGAAGAACAGGCGCGCGGCCATGGGTCGGGATTGATGCAGCGGTGAGCGATTCCGATTTCCTGGCCGCCTGGCGCGCCAATCCTTTCTTCGTGCTCGAAGTGAAGACCGATGCCGCACGCATCGAGATCGAACGTGCGGGCCAGCGCCTGCTGGCCCGTTTCGAAATCAGCCCCGACAGCGTGGCCCGCTATCAGACGCCCCTGGGCCCGGGTGTGCGGGACGCCGACATGGCGCGTCAGGCGCTGGCCGCGCTGCGCGATCCGGTACAGCGGGTGACCTGCGAGCTGTGGGCCGACGTCGCGCCGATCGACGCCGCTTTGCTCGAGGATGACAAATCGCTGCGCTGGGTCGACGCGGAGCGCGCCCTGGGCTGGGCCGGAAAATGAAGGGAAGGCCCGCAGCCGGATCGCAAGGCGAAGCGCCGGACAGGAGAGCGCCGTGAAGGTCACCGCCGCGCTGATCGCCCTCATCTGGCTGGGGCGCTACCTTTCCGGCGCCACCGCTCCCTCCGGGTCATGGCGCCGGGTGGTGGGGTTCATGGTCATGGTCAAGGCCATCGTCCTGTTCTGGATTCTCGTCACGGCGCGTCCGGGCTTGACCGCCGACCTGTTGTTCCTGCTGTTTTCCCCTTTGGTGCTGCCCGGCATCTATACGCGATGGCTGCTGGTGCCGCTCGGTTTGTATCGTACCGCCTTTGCCTTGATGCGCTCGGCCTGCCCGTTCGGCAGCGATGGCGACTTTCGCGCCAACGCCGTACTCTGGGGAGCGCTGGCCCTGGCCCGCGCCCCTTCGCATCCGAGCGACATCGCCTGGCTCCGCGCGCGCCTGCCCTCGCCTTCGCTCGACAGTTTGGCGCATGACGCCGCTGAAGGCGTCCTGTCCGCCCTGGCCGGGAACGAAATCGAAGCGCGCCGCCGGTTCGGTGAAGTCGATGATTTCAAGACCGGCTCGTCCGCGGCGCGCCAGACCGCGCGCGACTGGCTGGTCATGGACGTACTGCGCCGCCGCAATTACGAGGCGGCCATCAAGCTCGGAAAGCGTATCCGCGGCAATCTGCGCTGGCCCTGGGTTGTCGCGCACATGGCGGAGCGGCTGGCGCAGAAACCCGGCGCGGCACAGGACTGGAAGTTGCGCCTCTTATGGCTGCTTGCGCCAAGACGCCGTGCCACGCTTCCCCTGCTCCGTGCAGCGCTGTCGGTCGCGCGCGTCGCCACACCCGTCAGGGCAATCCATGCCTTGCCGTCGGACCTGCCGCATGCGCTTTCCGCATTGGCGGAGTTCGTGCTGCGGCAAAAGCAGACCGGCGACCAGCCGGACCGGCTGCAGTTTCAGGGCATCGTCCGTACCATCGAAGGTGAATTGGCAAAACCGGCCTGGCTCGACAACCTGCGCCGCAAGACGGCAGGCATAGCGGGAGCCGCGCCCCATGCCGCCGAAGCGGCGGGCCTGGCGTTTCGTCGGCAATTGTCGGAGCGGCTGGTGCCGCTTCTGGAAAATTGGCCGCATCTCGCCGCCACCGTCGAATCCATGCCCTTGATCAAACAGGCGATCGACAGCATCGACCAGCGCCTGCGGCGCGACATCCAGTCCCGCTGCAAGGACTATCGCACGCGCACCCAGGAAAGGAAGCTCCTGCCTGCCGCCGAGGAACAGCGCCTTTGGAATCAACTGGCGGCTGGCGCCAACTGCCTGCTCAAACTCTCGCCAGAACGCAGAGTGACCGTCTTCCTCGACATGTTTTCCGCGGTCAACAACTTCGCGGTTCACATGCACAAAACCGCCGAGGGAAGCCGGTTGCCGCATGAAATGTACGGCTGGCTGTTCCGCAATGCCGGCGGCAACCGCGAAGCGCGGGATCTGGCGTGGCGCAACATGCAGGCCACGGCGCCGCGCTGAAGGCGGACGCTCCCGGCATCGCCGCCCGGTAAGCGGCCCAAATACGATATTGC
>DASVYZ010000782.1:0-2631 GCA_036391935.1 Burkholderiaceae bacterium
GCGCCAACTATGCCTCCGCCGACGATGACGATATCGAATTCCATGTGATCGCTATGCAAAATAATCCTTAAGCATCATAGCACGGGTGAATTGATTAATTTATAATCGCCGCCCCCTTCGAAAACCAACCGACAACGGGCGCATGCAAATCGGCAAATACAAGCTGAAAAACAACCTGATCGTTGCCCCCATGGCGGGTGTGACGGACAGGCCTTTCCGCATCCTGTGCAAGCGCATGGGGGCGGGCATGGCGGTATCCGAAATGGTCGCTTCCAATTCCCTGTTGTACGGTTCCGAAAAAACCAAGCGCCGCGCCAACCATGAAGGCGAGGCCGACCCCATTTCCGTCCAGATCGTCGGTGCCGATCCCAAGATGCTGGCCCAGGCCGCGCAACACAACGTGGACAATGGCGCGCAGATCATCGATATCAACATGGGCTGCCCGGCCAAGAAAATCTGCAACGTGATGGCGGGTTCCGCCCTGCTGCAGGATGAGGCGCTGGTGGCGCGCATCCTGGAGGCGGTGGTCGGCGCGGTGCAGGTGCCGGTCACGCTCAAATTCCGTACCGGCTGGGACAAGGCCAACCGCAATGCCGTGCGCATTGCGCGGATTGCCGAAAGCAGCGGCATCCAGGCGCTGGCGATCCATGGCCGCACGCGCGCCTGCGCCTACACCGGCGACGCCGAATACGACACCATTGCCGCGGTGAAGACGGCGGTAGCGCTGCCGGTGATCGCCAATGGCGATATCACCACGCCGCAGAAGGCCAAGCATGTGCTCGACTATACCAAGGCCGACGCGGTGATGATCGGCCGTGCCGCGCAGGGACGCCCCTGGCTGTTCCGCGAGATCGAGCATTTCCTCAAGACGGGTGAGCACCTGCCAGCGCCCGAGGTCGGCGAGATCCTCGAAGTGCTGGAGCGGCATGTGCATGAGCTGTACGAATTCTATGGCGAGTACACCGGAGTGCGCGTGGCGCGCAAGCACATCTCCTGGTACACCAAGGGGCTGGCCGGTTCGGCGCAGTTCCGCCACGGCATGAATCTGCTCGAGAGCAGCGCGCAACAGTTGCAGGCGGTGCGCGACTTTTTCGATGAGCAATTGCAGAGCGGCGAACGCCTGCGCTATGTAGAAGAGCTGGCAGCATAAAACTATTAGCAGCAGTGCCCAGGCACTGAGGGACGGCGGTAATGAAGAAGAACGAGAACGATATCGCGCACTATGTGCGCAAGGCACTGGACGACTATTTCCGCGATCTGGACGGCGAAGAACCATCGTGTGCGGTATACGACATGGTGATGAATTGCGTGGAGAAGCCGCTGATCGAAACCGTACTGCACCATGCGGGCGGCAACCAGACAAGGGCGGCCGAGCTGCTCGGGCTGAACCGCAACACGCTGCGCAAGAAAATCCAGATGCACGGCATCAAGCAATAATCGACATCAATACCATATAAGCGGAATCGACATGGCAGCTATCAAACAGGCACTGATCAGCGTTTCGGACAAGGCGGGCGTGCTGGAATTCGCGCGCGGTCTGCAACAACTGGGCGTCAACATCCTCTCCACCGGCGGCACCGCCAAACTGCTGGCCGACAACGGCGTGCCGGTTACCGAGGTGGCCGACTATACCGGCTTCCCCGAAATGCTCGATGGGCGCGTGAAAACGCTGCAGCCCAAGGTGCACGCCGGCATCCTGGCGCGGCGCGACCTGCCCGAGCATGTGGCGACCCTCAAACAGCACAACATTCCGACCATCGACCTGGTGGTGGTCAACCTGTATCCGTTTGCGGCGACCGTGGCCAAACCCGGCTGCACGCTGGAGGATGCGATCGAGAACATCGACATCGGCGGCCCGACCATGGTGCGCGCCGCGGCGAAGAACCACGGCAACGAAGCCGGCGGCGTCGGCATCGTGACCGATCCCGAGGACTACGCGCCCGTGCTGGCCGAGCTCAAGGCCAATGGCGGCGCGCTGTCGTACAAGACGCGCTTCGATCTGGCGAAGAAGGCCTTTACGCACACCGCGCGCTACGACGGCCAGATCGCCAACTGGCTGACCAGCCTCGACGAAGAGAACAAGCCGACCACCTTCCCGAATCGCCTGCAACTGGCGTTCGACAAGGTCGATACCATGCGCTACGGCGAGAACCCGCACCAGTCGGCGGCGTTCTACCGCGAGCCGAATCCCCTGCCCGGCAGCATCGCTGCCTACACCCAGCTGCAGGGCAAGGAGCTGTCCTACAAGACGCGCTTCGATCTCGCCAAGAAGGCCTTCACGCATACCGCGCGCTACGACGGCCAGATCGCCAACTGGCTGACCAGCCTCGACGCAGAGAACAAGCCGACCACCTTCCCCGATCGCCTGCAGCTCGCCTTCGACAAGGTGGACACCATGCGCTACGGCGAGAACCCGCATCAGTCGGCGGCGTTCTACCGCGAACCCAATCCGCTGCCGGGCAGCATCGCCGCCTACACGCAGCTGCAGGGCAAGGAGCTCTCCTACAACACCATCGGCGATTCCGACGCCGCCTGGGAATGCGTCAAGGCCTTCGCCGATGCGCCGGCGGCCTGCGTCATCGTCAAGCACGCCAACCCCTGCGGCGTGGCCATCGGCGCCAATGCGGAAGA
>DASVYZ010000783.1:0-7178 GCA_036391935.1 Burkholderiaceae bacterium
GGGCGCAGACCATGTCACCTTTCTTGAACGGCGTGCCGTTGGTGCCTCCATCGACGATCTCGCCTGCAACTTCCAGGCCCGGCAAGTCCGATGCGCCTGGCGGCACCGGATAGTGGCCCGTGCGCTGCACCACGTCGGGCCGGTTGACGCCGGCGGCGTGGACCTTGATCAAGAGCTCGCCGGGCTTCAGTTCAGGAGTGGGACGCTCGCACAGGCGCAAGACGTCGGCCGGACCGGGTTGGGTGATTTCGATGGCGCGCATTAGAGTTCCTTGCTCGTGAATTCCCGCCATTTTACGCCGGCGACGCAGGTTGGCGCTGAGCGCAAACCTACAAAGACAGATGCGCGAGGCTGGCGCCGCTGCGCTCCCAATCCTTGCCATCAAAAGGCAATATCTTGATACTCGCTATCGTCGTATTGTCTAGGCAACGCACATTGACCGAAAACCCATCTGGATTGGAACGCGGCACGTAATAAGGCTTGCATCCGCAAACCTTGCAAAAGTAATGTTTCGCGACACCCGTATTGAAAGTGTAGGTCGCGAGCGACTCGGTGCCGCGCACCAGTTTGAACGATTCTTTCGGCGCGATCAGGTGCAAGAACCCCGTGCGCCGGCACATCGAACAATTGCACTCGTAAGCTTCGATATCGGCAGGCGCTTCCACTTCAATCTGGATCGCACCGCAGTGGCAGCTTCCGCTGTGAATCATTTCCTTCTCCCAAAACAAAAGCCGCCCGGCACTCGCGCACCGGGCGGCTCGATCTTACTTCACGCAGCTTATTGCTGTTGCTGGCCTTGCTCGCCTTCTTCGGCGGCAGCGGCCTTCATCGACAGCTTGAGGCGGCCGCGGTCGTCGGCTTCCAACACCTTGACGCGCACTTGCTGGCCTTCCTTCAGGTAGTCGGCCACGGCGTTGACGCGCTCGTTGGCGATCTGGCTGATGTGCAGCAAGCCATCCTTGCCCGGGATCACTTGCACGATGGCGCCGAAGTCCAAGAGCTTCAGCACGGTGCCTTCGTAGATCTTGCCGATTTCGACCGAGGCTGTCAGCTCTTCGATGCGGCGCTTGGCTTCCTGGCCGGCGGCGGCGTCGACGGAGGCGATGGTGACCACGCCTTCGTCGGTGATGTCGATCTGCGTGCCGGTTTCTTCGGTCAGCGCGCGGATCACTGCGCCACCCTTGCCGATCACGTCGCGGATCTTTTCCGGGTTGATCTTGATCGTGATCAGGCGCGGCGCGAAGTCGGACAGCTCGGTCTTGCCGGCCGGCAGAGCTTCCTGCATCTTGGCCAGGATGTGCGCGCGGCCTTCCTTAGCTTGCGCCAGTGCCACTTGCATGATTTCCTTGGTGATGCCCTGGATCTTGATGTCCATCTGCAGCGCGGTAACGCCCTTGGCGGTGCCGGCCACCTTGAAGTCCATGTCGCCCAGGTGGTCTTCGTCACCCAAGATGTCGGTCAGGACGGCGAACTTGTTGCCTTCCTTGATCAAGCCCATGGCGATGCCGGCCACGTGGCCCGACATCGGCACGCCGGCATCCATCAATGCCAGGCAGCCGCCGCAGACGGAAGCCATCGAGGAAGAACCGTTCGATTCCGTGATTTCCGACACCAGGCGCACCGAGTAGGAGAACTCTTCCGGTGCCGGCAGCGCGGCGACCAGGGCGCGCTTGGCCAGGCGGCCGTGGCCGATTTCGCGGCGCTTCGGCGTGCCGACGCGGCCGGTTTCGCCGGTGGCGAACGGCGGCATGTTGTAGTGGAGCATGAAGCGGTCGCTGTATTCGCCCATCAGCGCGTCGATCTTTTGCTCGTCGCGTGCGGTGCCCAGGGTAGCGATGACCAGCGCCTGCGTTTCGCCGCGCGTGAACAGGGCCGAACCGTGGGTACGCGGCAGCACGCCGGTGCGGATCGTGATCGGGCGCACGGTGGTGGTGTCGCGGCCGTCGATACGCGGTTCGCCGTCCAGGATCTGCGAACGCACGATAGCGGCTTCGAGATTGAACATGATGGCGCCGACTTCGGCGGAATCGGGAGCGGAGCCGCCGACCGAAGCAGCTTCCGCCGCCAGCGCGGCGTTGACTTCGCTATAGATGTCGTTGAGCTTGCCGGTACGGGCTTGCTTGTCGCGCGTTTGATAGGCTTCGCGCAGCTTGGCTTCGGCAAAATGCGTCACGCGGCCGATCAGGGCTTCATTCTTGGCGGGTGGCGCCCATTGCACTTCGGGCTTGCCGCCGTCGCGCACCAGTTCGTGGATCGCATCGATCACGGCCTTCATCTGGTCGTGGCCATAGACCACGGCGCCCAGCATGATCTCGTCCGACAATTCCTGCGCTTCGGATTCCACCATCAGCACGGCCGATTCGGTGCCGGCGACGACCAGGTCCAGCTTGCTGTTCTTCAGTTGCGAAGTGGTGGGGTTCAGCACGTATTGGCCGTCGATATAACCCACGCGAGCGGCGCCCAAGGGGCCTGCGAACGGAATGCCGGCGACGCAAATGGCGGCCGAAGCGCCGATCATCGACGCAATATCGGGATCGATTTCCGGGTTGACGGAGAGAACGTGCACCACGACTTGCACTTCATTGAGATAGCCGTCCGGGAACAGCGGGCGGATCGGACGGTCGATCAGGCGCGAGGTCAGCGTTTCCTTTTCCGAAGGACGGCCTTCGCGCTTGAAGAAGCCGCCGGGGATGCGGCCGGCCGCATAGGCCTTTTCGATGTAATCGACGGTCAGGGGGAAGAAATCCTGGCCCGCCTTGACGTCCTTCTTGGCCACGACGGTCGCGAGAACGACGGTATCCTCGATCGACACCATGACAGCGCCGGATGCCTGGCGGGCGATTTCGCCCGTCTCCAGCGTGACTGTGTGTTGGCCGTACTGGAATGTCTTGGTGACTTTATTAAACACGGTGTTTCCTTTCTAGTTTTGCCGACAGATTTTCAGGCGCTGTCGTTCACCTCACCACAGACGGTAGAACCCGTCTTTCTTACAGTTATTGCAAAAGGTTCAAAGACAAAATGCCCGCATCAGCAGGGCTGACACGGGCATTTCGCTTAATCTTTTCCCGACAAAGGGATTACTTACGCAGGCCGAGCTTGGCGATCAGGTCGCGATAGCGGTTGACGTCCTTGCCCTTCAGGTAGGCGAGCAGGCTCTTGCGGCGATTGACCATCATGATCAAGCCGCGGCGGGAGTGGTGATCCTTGACGTGCTCTTTGAAGTGGCCGTTGAGTTCGTTGATGCGCGCGGTCAGCAGAGCGACCTGCACTTCAGGAGAACCCGTGTCGTTCTTGCCGCGGGCGTTGTCGGCGATGATGGCAGCCTTGCTGGCTTTTTCCATGGTCATGATACTGATACCTTTCACAGGCGGTGAGCGGAGATCGCAGTTACCTGCCCTACCCCAGACACCGTGATTACGTTACGATTAGAAATTTACAACTTGATAACTGGTCAAATTTGACCAGACCGCGATTATAACGGAAAAGGCTTAAGGATTCAAATACTTAGGCGCTCTGGCTCCATATAGGCGGTTTTTCGAGCCAAAAAACCGCCCCGTAGCCTCATTCGTCCAGCGCCTTGCGAATACCCGACAGGAAACTGCGCACGGCATCCACGGCCTTTTCCGGCCCTGCCGCCTCGACTTCCTGGATGATGCGGCTGCCGATCACGACAGCGTCCGCCACCGCGCCAACAACCTTGGCCGTCGCGCCGTCACGAATGCCGAAACCGACACCGATGGGCAGCGACACATGCTGCCGGATCGCGGCGATGCGCTCGGCGACTTCCTTCGTGTCGATATGCCCGGCCCCGGTCACGCCCTTCAAGGACACGTAGTACGAAAAGCCGCTGCCGACCTTGGCCACCTGCTTGATGCGTTCCTCTGTCGAGGTCGGCGCGAGCAGGAAGATCAAGTCCAGATCCTGCTCGCGCATCAGGCGGGCGAAGTCTTCCACTTCTTCGGGCGGGTAGTCGACCACGATGGTGCCGTCGGCGCCGCAGGCCTTGGCCGCTGCGGCATAGGCTGGCTGGCCCATGCGTTCGATCGGGTTGGCGTAGCCCATCAGGACAATGGGCGTAGTCTGGTTGGTCTTACGGAATTCGGCGACCATGGCCATGACGTCTTTCATGCCGATGCCGAACTTCAAGGCGCGCTCGCAGGCGCGCTGGATCACCGGGCCTTCAGCCATCGGGTCGGAAAACGGCACGCCGAGTTCGATGATGTCGGCGCCGCCTTCGACCAAAGCGTGCAACAAGGGCACAGTGAGTTCGGGCGACGGATCGCCGGCGGTGATGAAGGTGATCAGGGCCTTGCGTTTTTGTGCCGCCAACGCGGCAAAGGTTTGCTTGATTCTGGACATGGGATTCTCGATTATCTGGTTGGCGAAGCGCGCCATCGCCCCGCTGACGAGGCAGACGGCGCTGCAGCATCAAAGCGCTCTCTTGGCGCGCTCTGCGACGGTGTGCATATCCTTGTCGCCGCGGCCGGACAGGTTCACCAGCACGATCTTGTCCTTGGGCAGCGTGGCGGCAAACTTCACCGCGTGCGCGATCGCATGGCTCGATTCGAGCGCAGGGATGATGCCTTCGATACGGCAGCAGTTATGGAATGCCGCCACCGCTTCGTCGTCGGTGATCGAGACGTATTGCGCGCGTCCGCTATCCTTCAACCAGGCGTGCTCGGGGCCCACGCCGGGGTAATCGAGACCGGCCGAGACCGAATGCGTTTCGATGATCTGACCGTTGGCGTCCTGCAGCAGATAGGTGCGGTTGCCGTGCAGCACACCGGGCGAACCGGCCAGCAGCGACGCGGAGTGGCGCCCAGTCTCCAGGCCGTCGCCGGCGGCTTCCACGCCCACCAATTGCACTTGCGGATAATCGATGTAGGGATGGAAGATACCCATGGCGTTGGAGCCGCCGCCGATGCAGGCCACCACGTAATCAGGCTGGCGCCCCGTCATCTCCGGCATCTGCAACAGGCATTCCTTGCCGATCACGGACTGGAAGTCGCGCACCATCATCGGGTAGGGGTGCGGGCCAGCCACGGTACCGATGATGTAGAAGGTGCTTTCCACATTCGTGACCCAGTCGCGCATGGCTTCGTTCAAGGCATCCTTGAGCGTCTTGGAGCCCGATTCCACCGGCACCACCTTGGCGCCCAGGAGTTCCATGCGATAGACGTTTTGCACCTGGCGCTTGACGTCTTCGCTGCCCATGTAGACCACGCATTCCATGCCGAAGCGCGCGCAGATCGTCGCCGTGGCGACGCCATGCTGTCCTGCCCCGGTCTCGGCGATCACGCGCGGCTTGCCCATGCGCTTGGCGAGCAAGGCTTGGCCGATGACGTTGTTGATCTTGTGCGCACCGGTATGATTCAAGTCTTCGCGCTTGAAATAGATTTGCGCGCCGCCGGCGATTTCGGACCAGCGCTTGGCGTGATAGATCGGGCTGGGGCGGCCGACGAAGTGCGTCAGCTCATTGTGGAATTCGTCGAGGAAAGCCTGATCCTGGCTGTAATGCGCATAGGCTGCGCGCAATTGCGTCAGCGCATAAGTCAGGGTTTCGGAAACGAAGCTGCCGCCGTACTGGCCGAAATGGCCGGTGGCATCAGGCAGGCTATAGTGTGACGAGGATTGCGATGAAGATTCCGCACGGCCGGATGCCGCGCTCGTTGCTGCTGTAGTCATGTCTTGCTCTCATTGTTGGATCGTTGCATCTGCCGCCCTGACGCCTTCGATGAAGGCTTGGATACGGGCGGCATCCTTGATGCCCTTGGACGCTTCAACGCCGCTGCTGACGTCGACCGCGTAGGGGCGCAAGCCGGCCACCGCCTCAGTGACGTTTAGCTCGCTCAAGCCACCACTTAAAACGACCCGAGGCGCGAGTTCTTTTGGAATGAGAGACCAATCGAAAACCTTTCCTCCGCCACCGTAACCATCGACGAATGCGTCGAGCAGCAATCCAGCGAACAAGGGGCTGGCGGCACGGTAGGCGTCCTCATATTCTAGCAAATCCGCAGGTTGCATACCGCTTTTGACGCGGATGGCCCGCAGAAACGGGCGGCGTACGGCTTGCGCGACGGCAACACACCGCTCAAGCGTCTCATCGCCATGGAATTGCAACAAAGACACGGGCGCGGCGGCCAGCACGGCCGCCACCTCTTCTTGCGCGGCATTGACGAACAATCCGACCGTGGAAACGAAGGGCGGCACCCTTGCCAGCAGGCGCCCTGCCGCTTCCGGCGCAATGTAGCGTGGGCTGGGACCATAGAATACGAAGCCGACCGCATCGGCTCCGGCAGCGACTGCGGCTTGCAAGTCTTGTTCGCGGGTCAGGCCGCAAATCTTGATGCGTGTGCGATTCATGTTACCAAGGCAGCATGGGTTGTTCTTGCGGCAGGCTCCAGAAGGCATCATAGCCGACTTGGGCCAGGTAAAGTCCGTCGGGCGCGAAGGTCGGCGCCGCCACGCTGCGGTCGCGCCCTTCCAGCACTTCCTTGAGCCACCCCACCTCCCGCTTGCCGCTGCCGATGAAGATCAGCGAACCGACCAGGTTGCGCACCATGTGGTGCAGGAAGGCGGACGCGCGGAAGGTAAATACGATCACGTCGCCGCGCCGCACGATCCGTACTTGCTGCATCTCCTTGATCGGCGACTTGGCCTGGCATTCGGCGGCGCGAAAGGCGGAAAAGTCGTGTGTGCCCAGCAAGCTCTGCGCAGCTTCCCGCATGCGCTCCACGTCCAGCGGGCGAAACACCCAGCCGGCGCGGCCGCGCAACAGGGGCGAGCGCACGGCATTGTTGTACAACACGTAGTGGTAGGTGCGCGAGCGTGCGGAAAAGCGCGAATGGAACGGGCCATCGGGCCCGGCGGCGGTTTCGGCAGCCCAGCGCACCACGATCGACGGCGGCAGGTAGGAATTGACGCCGCGCACCCAGGAAAACATGTCGCGCTCAAGTGCGGTATCGAAGTGCACCACCTGTTCCAGCGCATGCACGCCGGCATCGGTACGGCCTGCCGCAATGGTGCCTACCGGCTGCCCGGCAATGGCGCTCAGCGCCGCTTCTAGCTTGTCTTGCACAGTATTGCCGTGCGGCTGGCTCTGCCAGCCGGCCAGCGCGCGGCCATCGTATTCGATCGCCAGAGCAATCCTCATGCTCACTTCACCATCCTATTGCTCC
>DASVYZ010000784.1:0-3257 GCA_036391935.1 Burkholderiaceae bacterium
ATGCGGTTGCCGATGAAACCGTCGCACACGCCGGCACGCACAGCGGTCTTCTTCAGCCGCTTGGCCAGGGCAAAACCAGTCGCCACCACGTCGGGCGCGACCTTGGCCGGCACCACGATCTCGAGCAGTTTCATGACGTTGGCCGGGGAGAAGAAGTGCAAGCCCAGTACGTCTTGCGGGCGCGAAATCGAGGCGGCCAGTTCGTCAATATCGAGATAGGATGTGTTGGTGGCCAGCACGGCGCCCGGTTTGCACGCACGGTCCAGTTCGGCGAACACGGCTTTCTTCACCGCCATGTCCTCAAACACCGCCTCGATCACCAGATCGACCTGGGACAAGGCCGCATAATCGGTCGCACCGGCGAAACGCGCCAGCACGGCATCGCGCGTAGCGGCATCCATACGGCCTTTCGCGACTTGCGCGTCATAGACTTTTTCAACATTGGCACGGCCGCGCGCCAGCGCTTCGGCATCGCGTTCTATCATCGTGACCGGCAAGCCCGCATCGAGCACGGCAATCGCGATACCCGCCCCCATCGTACCGCCGCCGACGACGCCGACCTTTTCCACAGTGCGCGGCTGGGCCGATCTGGCTTCCGGCACCTTGGCCACTTCGCGTTCCGCAAAGAAAGCGTGCACCAGGCCTTGCCGTTGCGGGCTGGCCAGGCATTCGAGGAACAGACCGCGCTCGACAGCCATTCCCGCGTCGAAAGGCAATGTGAACGCCGCTTCCACCGCATCGATGATCTTCAGTGGCGAAAACAAGCCCCGCGCCTTGCTCTCGGTTTCACGTCGCGCTGCTTCAATGATTCCGGCCAGCGCCTGCGCTTCGCCAAACGCATGCGCCGCACGCGTCGGCCTGGTGCCGGCGCAATAGGCGATCAGCTTGACTGCAAACGCGGCGGCCGCTTCCCTCAACTCGCCTTCAGCCAAGGCATCGATCAAGCCCAGCGAAAACGCCTTTGCTGCGCCGATCTGGCGCCCGCTCAACATCAAGTCAAGCGCCGGGGCCACGCCGATCAAACGCGGCAGGCGCTGCGTGCCGCCGGCGCCGGGCAGGAGGCCGAGCAAGACTTCGGGCAGGCCGAGCTGGGCGTCCGGCGCCGCCATGCGATAGTGCGCCGCCAGTGCCACTTCCAGTCCGCCACCGAGCGCCACGCCGGCAATCGCCGCCAGCACCGGCTTGCGGCAGGCTTCAATACGATGGCACACCTCGGGCAAGGCCGGCGCTTGCGGCGTCTGGCCGAATTCGCGCACATCGGCCCCAGCCGAAAACGGCCTGCCCTCGCCGACCAGCACGATGGCTTGCACGGCGGGGTCGGCCTCGGCAGCCGCAACCGCTTCCTGCACATGCTGACGCAAAGCCTGCCCCAGCGCATTGACGGGCGGGTTATCCAACGTGATCCAGGCAATCGACGAGGCAAGCTGATAGAGCGGCATGGAAAGGTCTCTCGAGACAGTGGCCAAGCGTTCATTCTCGTTTGTTACATCCTGCTTGACAATTCAGGAATTGCCTGACATTGTGTCAAAAAATATTTGACAATGGACCCACAAAACCTCACCTTGCTCGTCGAAATCCTCGACGCCGGCAACCTGAGCCAGGCAGCGAAGAAGCTCAGGATGACGCGCGCCAATGTGAGCTATCACCTGACGCAATTCGAACGCGCCATCGGCGCGCAGCTGGTGCGCCGCACCACGCGTTCGGTCGAGCCGACCGAAGTGGGATTGCGGCTTTACCAGCACGGCTTGAGCATACGCAACGAAGTGCAAGCCGCGCGCGAAACCATCCAGACCCTGGGCAAGAGCTTGCGCGGACGCGTGAGATTGTCGGTGCCGAGCGGCTACGGGCAGATGGTGATGACGCCCTGGCTGCTCGAATTCAAGCAGAACCATCCGCATATCGTGCTCGATGTGCTGTTCGAAAACCGCGTCGACGACTTGATGCGCGACGAGGTCGATATCGCCATCCGCGTCATCTCCGAACCGCCGCAAACGCTGGTGGCGCGCGAACTGGGTGCGGTGCGCTACGTCGCTTGCGCTTCCGCCGATTATCTGAATCAACACGGCATGCCCGAGACCCTGCAGGACTTGTGCAACGTGCCGCTGATCACCTCGGCCGTGATCGGGCGCCAGCTCCGGCTCTCGGCCTATCTTGAGGGCGAGCGGCAGGAAGTGACGCTGGAGCCGACCTTGATCTCGGAACACTTCCCCTTTCTGCGCCAGGCCGTCCTGGCCGGCCTGGGCGTAGGCTTGGTGCCGGACTATGTGGTGCGCGAAGACGTGGCGGCCGGAACGATCGTCACCGCGCTCGACGCCTGGCGGCTGTCGATCTTCGGCACACACATGTATATGCTCTATATGCCGAACCGCTACCAGACCAGGGCAGCGCAGACTTTCATCGAATTCATACTGGAGCGCTCGCGCGCGGGGACGCCGCCTGGGATTTAACGCCCTGGCGGCCGCTTGAAAGACAAGGGTTTACGCATTGAACAACAGCGGAAGGCGCTGTTTGTTGTCGCCGCCTATCACCACGCCGGCCGGCGTTTTGAACAATTTGACTTTTCCTTCACCCGATGCGTCGGCCAAGGCCTCTCCCGATTGGGCCAAGGCATTCATCAAATGCAGATGCCCGTGCAAGACCTTGTAACCTTCGCCATGGCGTACAAGCAGAATTTCAGGTTGCATGATCGATTCCTCCAACGCGCAAAATCCAGCGTGGCCATTCCCCCGATTTGCTACTCCAGCAAGCATCTTATGCCATGCCTTCCGCAAAACAATGTCAGAGGTGCCACACCTCGCGCCAACAAACAAAATTTAATCCGACGCCAACTCAATACCGGTGAATATCGGGGCGACATGCTCATATCTCAAGTGACGAATTCACAAAAAATCTGCAGTCTATGCACCATACTGGACAGCGACGTCCTACTTACGCCGGATTCTGCAAGATGCGTGCCTGCACAATTCGCTTTTGCGGTGCAGCGCGTTTGTGCGACGCCGCATGACGATGTCCACGGAAGGCGGCCGTATCGGGGGAGCACATTTGACGGACAATCCTAAAACAGTGTGGACGGCGACCAGATGCTCGATCAGGCGTCTCAAGCCCCCCGTCGCAACACGTGGCCCCGCTAGATTGCGCCCGGCCGGTTTGACGCCTACCCGGCGATAAGCTAAGATCGTGACATGGATTTTCCTGTCGGCTTACGCAAATGCACCACCATCAAATCCCCGCAGATTCACTGCGAGGAGTGCTATTGC